>CAKUFB010000116.1 GCA_934647145.1 uncultured Clostridia bacterium | reverse complement strand
CGCGGCGGCCGCGTGCAGGGCACCAAGGGACTGTGGATGGAGGACAACAAGTCCATCTACCTCGAGCCGGCGGACGCCAAGTTCGACCCCGAGAACCCCTATCCGGAGCACAACTGGAAGAGCGAGGAGGACTACCGCGAGCAGTATGAGCATCCGCTGTGGAAGGCCTTCAAGGCCAGCGAGAAGACCGGCGGTCACGGCGGCATGGACTACCTGGTGATGCGCTCCTTCATCGAGAGCGTTCAGAACCACACCCAGCCCCCGATCGACGTGTACGACGCGGCCGCCTGGCTGTCCGTCACCGTGCTCAGCGAGCAGTCCATCGCCATGGGCAGCGCGCCCGTCGCCGTGCCCGACTTCACCAGCGGCATGTGGATGCATCGCGAAGAGGGCTGCACCGACCAGTATCAGCTCGATCGCGAGCCCGCGGAGGACTAAGTCCGCCGCTGCGGCGCGCGAACGTCGCGAAATATATCAAAAGAAGGTACTGTCATGCGATATAGCTTCAAGGAAGACGGACGGCTGATCAGGCTGGCCGTCATCGGAATGGGAAAGCGCGGCTTTGGCTGGGTTCAGGCGCTGACCGAGATGAAGGACGTGGAAATCGTCGCCCTGTGCGACCTGTGCCCGGAGCGCATCGAAGAGTCTGCGCGGCATATTGAGGAAAACAGGGGCAAGCGCCCGGTCGGCTATACCGACTATCATCAGCTGCTCTGCGAGAGCGACGCCGAGGCGGTGGTCGTGTTCACCTCCTGGGAAACCCACATCCGCATCGGTATCGACGCGCTCAAGTCCGGCCGCCGCGTGGGTCTCGAGGTGGGCGGCGCCTGCTCGATGGAGGAGTGCTGGGAAATGGTGCACGTCAGCGAGCAGACCGGCATCCCGCTGATGCTGCTGGAAAACTGCTGCTACGGCGAGGACGAGATGATGGTGCTCAACATGCTCAAGAAGGGCCTGTTCGGCACGCCGGTTCACTGCCAGGGCGGCTATGAGCACGACCTGCGCCCGGCGTTGGGCACCGACGACCTCACGCACCGCTACCGGCAGAAGCATTCGCTCCACCGCTGCGGCGAGCTGTACCCGACGCACGAGCTGGGGCCGATCGCCAAGGATCTGCGCATCAACCGCGGCAACCGCATGGTGTCGCTGGTGTCCATGTCCAGCAAGGCCTGCGGCCTGCACGAGTGGTTCGTGGCCAACCGCCCCGATTCGCACCTGGCCACCGCCCAGGTCAACGAGGGCGACATCGTCACCACCATGATCAAGTGCGCGGGCGGCGAGACCATCGTGCTCACCCGCGACTGCACCCTCCCCCGCCCCTATTCCCGCGGCGGCCGCGTGCAGGGCACCAAGGGACTGTGGATGGAGGACAACAAGTCCATCTACCTCGAGCCGGCGGACGCGAAGTTCGATCCGGAGAATCCCTATCCGGAGCATCACTGGAAGAGCCAGGAGGACTACCGCGAGCAGTACGAGCATCCGCTGTGGAAGGCCTTCAAGGCCAGCGAAAAGACCGGCGGTCACGGCGGCATGGACTACCTGGTGATGCGCGCCTTCATCGAGAGCGTGCAGAACCACACCCTGCCCCCGATCGACGTGTACGACGCGGCCGCCTGGCTGTCCGTCACCGTGCTCAGCGAGCAGTCCATCGCCCTGGGCAGCATGCCCGTCGCCGTGCCCGACTTCACCAGCGGCATGTGGATGCACCGCGAGCCGGACTGCACCGACCAGTATCAGCTCGACTGCGAGCCCGCGGAGGAATAAACCCGCTTTCAGGCGATCAATAAGGATTTCTCTTCCCCGACCGTTTCGTTTTCCGAAGCGGCCGGGGGTATTTTTTTACGAATCTCGCTTGCAGGTGAAAATAATTTCGCAAAGCACTTCCATTTTGCCTGAGCGTCTGCTATAATGTGGTCAGCAAACTGCGGATAAGGGAGGTTTTCTTTATGAAGAGATACGACGTGGCGGGTCACGCGCCCAGTCTGGTGCCCGAGGGAAAGAACTGGCGGCTGGTTTTCAGCGACGAATTCGACGGACGCGAGCTGGACAGGAGCAAGTGGGACTTCCGGCGGGAGATCATGGGCACCTGGCACAAGGCCTGGTGCGGCGAGGAGGGCGTCGAGCTGGACGGCCAGAGCAACTGCGTGTTCAAGCTGATCGAGAAGGAGGGCGAAGTGTGCTCCGCCCAGCTGCAGACCGGCTACAACTTCATGGACGCGGTGAAGGATGACGCGGGCACGAAATACTCGGGCGGCCTGAACTGGCCCATCGCCCCGCTGAAGGAAAACAAGTATCTGCACGCGCACGGCTACTATGAGTGCCGCTGCAGGCTGCAGAGGCAGGAGGGCTGGTGGAGCGCCTTCTGGATTCAGAGCCCGATCATCGGCGCGTCGCTGAACCCGGCGCAGTCGGGCGTGGAGATCGACATTATGGAGTCGTTCCACCCGGGCGACGTGATCTACCACTGCTGCCACTTCGACGGCTACGGCAGGGATCACAAGTGCAACAGCGCCGGCAAGGGCGCGAAGGGCCTGAGCCTGGACGAGTATCATACCTTCGCGGTCGAGTGGGACGAGACCGGCTACACCTTCTACATCGACGGCGAGGCGGACGGCCACGTGGACGGCCCGGTCTCCGACTGCCCCGAGTTCATCCTGGTGGGCACCGAGGTCATGGGCTACCGCAACGCCGACCATGCCCCCACCCCCGAGGCGCGCGCTGCGGCAAAGGCCGGCGACTGCTTCGTGGTGGACTACGTGCGCGTATTCGACGCGGAATAACGAAAGCGAGGACGTTCTCCGATGAAACAGTACTTTTCCAAAGAAGGCCGCGCGGACTACGCGCCCCCCATACTGGCCAACGGCGAAATGTCGCTGGCGCTGGACTTCATGGGCACGCACACCTTTCAGCCCGACGAGCTGGATCGCGCCGACGACCGCGTGCTCATCGCGCAGGACAACAAGGACCAGTGGAACAAGCGCAACTACGCCGGCACCCACATCTGGTGGAGCGGCCGCCGCTACGTCAGCACCATTCAGCGCTTCCTGATCCCCTTCGGCCAGCTGGGCGCGCAGATCGAGGGGCTGGCCGAGCGCCCCGAGGCGTGGAGCCAGACGCTGGACACCGAGGGCGCGCGCATGCTGTCCGAGTGCCTGTACGCGGGCGGCGAGCAGCTGAACGTCGAGGCGTTCGTTCACCACGACATGAACCTTTTGTGCGTGCGCAGGCGTTTCGAGCTGAAGGAAACGCGCCCCATCCGCCTGACCTACCGCCTGGCCAAAAAGGAAAATACCGACGAGTACCCGCGCTACATGCAGGTCTCCCCCGCGCCCGACCCGCTGACCGGCGGCTGGCGCATCCACTATACGGTTCCCGGCCAGTGGGACTATGAGGGCGTGATCCTGGTCTTCGCCGACCGGCCGCTCGTCCGCTCCTGGGAGAAAAACGTCTTCTCTCTCTCCGGCGACAGCGCGCGCGACCTCACCCTGTTCGTCCTCCTGCGCGACAACATCGACGAGGAAAACTACGAAGAGGTGGCCGAGGAGCAGGCGCGCCAGGCGCTGAGCCTGGGCTATGACGGCCTGTACGCTTCGCATGCCGCCCAGTGGGCGAAATTCTACGCCGAGAGCCAGGTTCATCTGGCCGACGAGCGGCTGATGGACGTGTACCGCGCCGCCCAGTACGACCTGAAGAGCTGGACGACCCCCTGGTCGATTCCGGTCGGCCTGTGCGACAACTGCTGGGAGGGCAAGTTCTTCGCCTATGACGAGTACTTCGGCTACATCGGCCTTCTGACCGGCAACCACCGCGAGCTGGCCGGGCGCGTGCCCAGGTTCCGCAAGGCGGGTCTTGCGCAGGCGGTCAAGCGCATGTCCTCCAAGGGAATCAACGAGGCGCGCTACGTCTGGGAGACCTCCGAAACCGGCGAGGAGGCCGCCATCCCCGGCTTCTGGTATGAGCACATCTTCCACATGGCCAATATCAGCGTCGGCGCGTGGGAGTACTTCCAGTACACGCAGGATCGCGAGTTCCTCAGGGAGACCGCCTGGCCGGTGATGCGCGCCTGCGCCGAGTTCTACCTGCGCCACATGGTCTATCGCATTGAGGGCGGCAAGACCATCATCGGCCGCTGCACCGACTGGGAGCGGCTGGGTTCCTCCGTGCAGAACGCCTACATGACCACCTGCAGCGTCATCCGCACCCTTCAGGTCACCGCCGAGGCCGCGCAGCTGCTCTCCCTTGACCCCGATTTCGTCCGCGAGGCGAACGAGGTGGGCGCGCGCCTGTACGAGGGCCTGCCCCACGACGGCGAAAAGTACGTGCCCCATCCCGGCTGCGAGCAGAAGAGCATCGGCGTGTTCGGCGGCCTGTTCCCCTACCGCATCCAGCGCGAGGACAACCCGCTCCAGCGCGCCGCCATTGAGGACTACCAGAAGTACGAGGGCACCTACGGCAACATGTACGCCGTGGGCAGCGGCGTGTCCTCCTGGTTTGCCGCCTGGAAGGGCGTCGCCTACGCCCGCATGCACGAGCCCGAGCGCGCCTTCGCCTGCCTGCGCCAGGCCGCGTCCTCCCAGGGCTGCTTCGGCGAGCTGTTCGAGATCAACGAGGAGCGCGCCGTCTTTCGCCCCTGGTTCACCACCGCCAACGGCATCTTCCTGGCCACCGTACACAATATGCTCCTGCAGTCCACCCCCGGCTCCGTCGACCTGCTGCCCGGCTTTGCCAAGGAAGAGGGCGACGTCGAGTTCACCCTGCCCGCCGAGGGTGACCTGCTCGTCCACGCCCGCGTTCAGTCCGGCCGGCTGACCGAGCTCTCCTTCAAAAAGGGCGAGAACTGCACCCTCACCAAACTCTCCGTCCGCCTGCCCGCCTGGCTGGCCGACGCCCCCATGGAGGTCACGCTGTAGGAGACGTTGGGGAACGCTGGGGAACGCTGGGGAGGCCGCCTTTCTGAGAAAGGCGCCTCCCCAGACCCCACCCGGAAAGCACTTTGATCCGCATTTGTCTGACGTAATTGCAATGCCATTCCCCGAATGCGGCGTGGTTCGGTGCCAGTCCGCAAAACACCATTTCCTCCGGATGTTCTGTCCGGAGGTTTTTTGTCGTTTCCGCTCACCTGTCGCCGATATGCCTCCCCTGAAAGGGAAGGTGCCTGCGAAGCAGGCGGTGGGGTTCCTAAACGAAGAATCTGGGAGCTTTAATTTATGGCTCCCGGATTCGTGTTCTGTCCGGCGGCAGCAAGCGGGCGTCGGCCCCGCCGACCGCTCCCCCAGACCCCCACCGAAGTTTGTTTGCCCGCGTCGGCAGTGCCGACTATCAATCTGCGGTGAAGCACGCAGATTCGAAGAAACCAGCCGCTTCAATCTATGGCGGCTGGTTTCGTGTTCTATCTGGCGGCAGCAGGTGGGTGCAGGCTCAGCCTGCCGGCAGCAAGTGGGTGCAGACTCAGCCTGTCCGAATCGACAGTGCCGACCGTCAATCCGCAGGGAACTCTGCGGATTCGAAGAAACCAGCCGCTTCAATCTATGGCGGCTGGTTTCGTGTTCTGTCCGGCGGCAGCAAGTGCGTGCAGGCTCAGCCTGCAAAGGCCGCCTCTCGAACGTTTCCTATTCGTTTTTTTAACCGCGGACTTACAGCCCGCGCGATTTGAATCCACAAAAGTTTTGTATACTGACAGCATGGAAAAATGAAAGGGGACGCGGGCCAGATGCTGGAGCTGAAACACATTGTCAAAACGTATGACCTGGGCGAGGAGCGGGTGGAGGCGCTGCGGGACGTCAGCCTGAGCTTTCGCGAGCACGAGTTCGTGTCGGTACTGGGGCCGTCCGGCTGCGGCAAGACGACGCTGCTGAACATCATCGGCGGGCTGGATCAGTACACGAGCGGCGACCTGGTGATCGCCGGGCGCTCGACGAAGGACTATAAGGAGGCGGACTGGAACGCCTATCGCAACCACTCGATCGGCTTCGTCTTCCAGAGCTATAACCTGATACCGCATCAGACGGTGCTGGAGAACGTGGAGCTGGCGCTGACGCTGTCGGGCGTGAGCAGGGGCGAGCGCAGAAAACGCGCAATCGAGGCGCTCCGGCAGGTCGGCCTGGGCGATCAGCTGAAGAAAAAGCCCAATCAGATGTCCGGCGGCCAGATGCAGCGCGTCGCGATTGCCCGCGCGCTGGTCAACGACCCGGAGATCCTGCTGGCCGACGAGCCGACCGGCGCGCTGGACTCGGAGACCAGCCTGCAGATCATGGAGATCCTGAAGGAAATCTCGAAGGATAAGCTGATCATCATGGTCACGCACAACCCCGACCTGGCGAACAGCTACTCCACCCGCATCATTCGCCTGCTGGACGGGCGGGTGGTGGACGACAGCATGCCCTATGACGGCGCGCAGGCTCCCTCCGTCCCCGCAAAGCGCAGCGGCAAGACCTCGATGTCCTTTCTGACCGCGCTGTCGCTGTCCTTTAAGAACCTGCTGACCAAGAAGACGCGCACCTTCCTGACCTCCTTTGCGGGCAGCATCGGCATCATCGGCATCGCGCTGATTCTGTCGGTGTCCTCGGGCGTGCAGAGCTACATCGACGCGGTGCAGCGCGACACGCTGTCCTCCTACCCCATCACGCTGCAGGCCGAGACGGTGGACATGTCCACGCTGATCGCCTCGATTTCCGGCGCGCACGAGGAGGCGTCCGGCGAGGCGCAGCACGACCTGGACGCGGTCTACCCCAGCTCGGTCATGTACGAGCTGATGAACTCCATGAACTCGATGGAGTCCGAAAAGAACAACCTGGCCGCGTTCAAGGCGTACCTTGAGAGCCAGACCGAGGATCTGAGCTACATCTCCTCCATCCAGTACGGCTACGACCTGACCAGGAACATTTACGTGCGCGACGCGGACGGCAAGATCGTGCGCAGCGACGCGCAGAGCCTGATGAAGGACATGATGAGCGCGCTGTACAACATGGACGTGACCGCCTACATGAAGCAGTTCTCAGCCTATACCTCGGCCTATGACCTGTGGGACGAGATGCTGCCCGGCACAAACGGCGAGCTGATCGGCGGCCTGGTCAGGGAGCAGTACGATCTGGTGTACGGCGAGTGGCCGACCAAGGCCAACCAGGTGGTGCTGGTGCTCAACAAGAACAACGAGGTCAGCGACATGGTGCTCTATTCGCTGGGCCTGGTCACGCAGGAGCGCATGGTCGAGATCATGCGCACCGCCTCCGCGGGCGGCGTGATCGACACCGACAGCCTGGGGCACTGGAGCTATGAGGAAATCTGCAATCAGCAGTGCAAGCTGTTCCTGTCCTCCGAGCTGTACCAGAAGCAGGAAAACGGAACCTATACCGACCTGAGCGCGACCAAGGCCGGGCTTGACTACCTGTTCGAGAACGCGGGCATGGACATCGAGATTTCCGCCATCGTCCGACCCAACTCGGACGCGGTGGCCACCAGCATGACCGGCTCGATCGGCTACACGACCGCGCTGACCCGGTACCTGATCGAGGGCGCGCAGGAGAGCGACGTGGTCAGGGCGCAGCTGGACGACCCGGCGACCGACGTGCTGACCGGCCTGCCCTTCAAGACCGACGAGAGCCAGGAGCTGACCGCCGGGCAGAAGGCCGAGCGCGTGAAGGCCTACATCGCCGGCCTTTCCCCCGCGGAAAAGGCGTCGCTGTACACCTCGCTGCTCTCCACCCCCACGCAGGAGTACCTCGACCAGGCGACCGACGCGGCGCTCGCCTCCACCGACCGCGAGACGCTCATCCAGTCCATGGTCAAGGGACTTTCGCAGCAGATGGGCGTGGACGAGAGCCAGGTGCAGTCCTACATCGACCAGATGGACGCGGACACGCAGCAAAAATACGCCCGCGAGATGATCTCCGCGCAGATCGCCCAGCAGTACGCGCAGCAGGTCTCCACTCAGCTGGGCGCGATGAGCACCGACCAGCTCGCCGCGCTCATGGACGCGCAGGCGCTGACGGACGCGCAGGTGGACAGCCTGTTCGAGGAATACCTGCCCGCCGCCTATTCCGACTCCACCTATGAGGAGAACCTGAAGAAGCTGGGCGTGCAGGACGAGAATTCGCCCTCCACCATCAGCCTCTACGCCGCCACCTTCGAGGACAAGGACAAAATCGCAGACCTCATTTCCCGCTACAACGAGCAGGCTTCTGAGGCCGACCAGATCTCCTACAC
>CAKUFB010000115.1 GCA_934647145.1 uncultured Clostridia bacterium | reverse complement strand
ATGCGCGAGACGAGCGGCATGGACGCGGAGGCGCGAATCCAGTCGAGGCAGTGGTCCTCGCGGCCCAGGTACTCATGATAGACCGCCTCGCCGGTCTCCACATCGGTGCAGACCACCCAGAAGGCCATGGGATTGCGCGCGTAGGCCTCGAAATCGAACGGGTCGAGCTTCAGCAGCACCTCGCCGTAGCAGAAATCCTCGCTGAACAGGTTGCCCGTCGTGCGCAGGGAGTGCACGGAGCAGTATCGCGGGTCGGCACAGAAGCGGGTGTTGTAGCGCAGCACGCGCCCGATCTGGCCAGACTTGTAATTGCAGCCGAACGCCGCCCCGGCCGACACGCCGATCGCACCGTCGAAGCGCACCCCGTCCTGCATCAGCACGTCCATCACGCCCGCGGTGAACAGGCCGCGCATCGCGCCGCCTTCCAGTATCAGTCCCTTTTTCATGGCATACTCCTATAAAGAAATAAAGGGACAGGGCTGTTCGCCGTGCCCCCCGGGCGACCGCAGCCGCCCATAAAACGCATTTTTCAGGAAATCCAGTTTTTCCGAAGCCCATGCTTTGCCGCTTCGATTTATGGCGGCCCAGGTCATCGCCGGAACCGGCGGCAGCAGGCGGAACCGGGCGCTGCCCGGCATCAGCGCCTGGTTTTCGGCACGAGGCGCCTGCCCAGCGCGGGCACAGCCCAGCCGAACAGCAGCGCCGCCGCGCCCCAGCGAGTCAGCACGCCGTAAAAGCGCACCTCGGCCAGCGTGCGGGTACTGACGCTGACCAGGCGGTTCTGGCTGCGCATCAGGTTCCAGAAGACGTTCTTCCACGCCTTCCACTCGACCAGGTTTTCGGGCACCCACTCGGTGAACTGGTACAGCGGCTGAATCGAGAAGCTCAGCAGCAGATACACCAGGCCGATCCAGGCGGCGTAGGCCAGCAGGCACAGCGCGATATCGATCAGCAGCCGCCAGATCAGCTCGCGCATATAGTGCTGCGAAAGGCGTTCCCGGAAGCGCTCGATCAGCCGCTCCACCACGCCGTTCATCCACTGAAGCAGGCGCAGCAGCCAGTACATGCCGGCCACCAGCGCGAACAGCCGCAGGATCATCGTGGCGCGCATGGCTTCCTTTTCAATGCTATAAAAGCAGCCGCCGGCGATAAAGGAGTTGGTCATGGCGTTTTCAAACATGACCGCCGCGCCGGTGTGCGGGATGGGCTTCGCGCCCACCTGCACGGTCTCAAGCCGGATCCTCGCGGCGGCGAGCAGCGGCACATACGCCGTGTACTCGTCCATTTCGCCCACGCTGCGGCGGTGGCGGATCAGGCCGACCACCTCGTATTCCTCGCCCTCGAGCGTGACCATCCGACCGATCGCGTCCTCGCCGCCGAAGAGCTTAAAGGCCAGCTCGGCGTCCAGCACAATCACCCTGTCGCCCTCGGTCTGCTCGTCGCTGCCGATCAGGCGGCCCGCGCTGAGGTACTGAGGATAGACCTCGAACCAGCCGTCGCCCACCGCATACAGCGTAGCGGTCAGGCTCTTATCCTCCGCGCCGACGCTCTCGCCGGTCTTCACGCCGCCCACGGCGCAGGCGCTCACGCAGTCGGTCAGCTCGCTCTGGGCGGTATTCTTCGCCTCGATCAGGCGTTTCAGCGGCGCGACGAGATCAGTTTCGTTGTCGTTTGAGGTGATTGCCTGGGCGTTGGGCAGGGCGTACTCGAGCCGCGCGTCCATCGTCAGCAGCTCAAACAGTGCAAACGCGATCAGGCAGAGGCCCGCGGCCATCAGGCAGAGCAATCCCTTTCCTGTCTTTTTCATCACAGCCTCCGCGTTAATCGGTGTACTCCATCACGGTGTCGCCATCGTTGAGCGCGCGATCCTCCATGTAGGCAATGGTGGTGTAGCTCAGGTCCTCCTGGATGGACACCACGCCCTTGACCTCGGCCAGCACGGTCACGCTCTGCTTCTTCACGGTCATCTTGTCCGCGCCGAAGGTCGAGGATTCGCGGTTGACCACGTAGACATAGCGATCCTGGTCGCTGCCGTGCACCGCGGAGAGCGGCAGCAGCGTCGTCGCTTCCTTTGCGCGATAGGTCAGGGTCAGGTCGATGTCCTTGCCGGTCAGGGCGTAGACGCTGCCCGCGGCCTTGATCATTTCCTTGGTCAGGTCGATCACGGCGTACTTCGCGCCGTCCTCGCCCACCTCGGTCGAGGCTACCTTGGCCTCGATCTTCTCATCGCCCACATCGACCGTGACCGCCGCGCCCTTGGAGATGGTGCGCTTGACGCCGCTCACGTCGGCGCGGATGACCGGGCCCTTGTCCTCGGCGGACAGCTCCACGGCAGGCGTGCGGCCGTCGTACGGGTCGCCCGACTTGACGTTCAGAGCCACCACGTAGCCGTCATGCGGGGCGGTTACCTGGGAAATCGTATAGTTGAGCTCGCTGAGCGCCTCCATCTTGGCCTGGCTGTCGGCCATGGTTTTCTTGAGCGTGCGGGTCTGCTCGATGTAATTCCAGACCTCGTCGGAGACCGAGTAGCGCGAGGCCTTCTGAAAGGCCGCCTGCGCCTCGGAAAGCGCGGTCTCACTGGCGCGGAAGCGGTCGATGGCGGCGGTCAGTTTTTCGTCCGCGCCGTCTGGATAGCCCTCCTTGGGTAGGGTCAGGTTCAGCGCGCCCAGCAGCGTGTTCATGTCGATCTTCGCGGTCAGGTTTTCCTCCTGAGCGTCGCGCAGGCCGTAATACGCGTCGGCATAGGCCTGATCGGTCCTGCGGATGCGGATGTCGCCGCTCTTTTTCTCCAGGTCGAGCAGGTCGGAGCTGGCCTTGTTGTATTCCTGCTGATACTGGGTCATGTTCGCGTCATAGTCGGCCACCTGCGCGGTCAAGAGCACGTCGCCCGCCTTGACCGTGTAGCCCTCGCGCACGTTGACCCTGGTGATGGTCACGCTCTGGCCGGCGGGCACCTCGGGCATGACCTTGTACGTCGCCGAATAGGACAGCTTGCCCGTCACCGGGTACTGCTCCTCCAGCTTGCCGTTCTTGGCCGCGGTCAGGCGAACCTTGGGGGTGGTAATCGTGCGGATGGTTCCGGACAGGAACATGCACAGGGCCACGACCACCGCCAGAATGATCAGGCCGCGCACCGCGAATTTCTTCAGGTTCATCTTGAACACCTCTACTACTTCATTTCTGTCAGCTGAACGCCGGTCAAAATATCCTTCAGGAAGAACAGGTACACAAACAGCGCGGGCAGGATGTAGATCGTCGCGCCGGCGAATTCCAGGCCGCTGCTGTTCTGCACCAGCTGGTTAAACATCACCGACAGCGGCTGCAGATCCGTGCGCTGGCTCAGGTAGGTCATCGGCTGCTCGACCAGGTTCCAGCAGTCGGCAAACGACAGCGCGACCGCCGCGCCGATGATCGGGGAGCAGACCGGCATCACGATGTGCAGGTAGCAGCGGATCGTGCCGCAGCCGTCCATCTCCCCCGCCTCGAGCAGCTCGTTGGGCAGGCCCACCATGAACTGGCGGATCAGGAAGATGTAAAACGGCGAGAACCACATCGGCACGATGACCGCCCAGACGGTGTTGAGCAGACCGATCTGCTTGAGGGTCAAAACGTTTGGCACCATCGTGACCTGGAAGGGCAGCAGCATCAGCATGATGATGCCGAAGAAGATCACGTCGCGCCCCCTGAAGTTGAACCGGGACAGCGCGTAGGCCATCGCCGGCACCACGACCGCCTGGCCGAGCAGTATGCCCACCGTGTACATGGCGGAATTGACGAACATCTTGAGGATGGAGTTGTCACGAATCAGGATTTCATAGTACTGACTCAGCGAGAACACGCGGGGCGACAGGCGAACCTCCATCCACTTGTCCGCGTCGAAGCTGCCGCGCGTGCCCATGAACGCCTTGATCTCGGCCGGCGAAAAGAACGAGTACAGGAAGGTCACGACCAGCGGAATCAGGATGATCAGCGCCAGGAGGGTCAGGATCAGGCGGGTCATCAGATGCCGCTTTTTTTTATGATGCAATGGCTTCTTCATGATCCCCCTCCTCAGGTGAGCGTCTTCATCAGCCTGCGCTGCGTCAGGAAGAGCAGGCCGAAGAGCAGAAACACCACGATGGCGAAGCTGTACGCGGCGGTGGTGACGTTCTGGTAGTTGAGCTTGGAATACATGTTGTTCATGTAGTTCTGCAGCGTGTAGACCGACTCGTCCGGATACGCGCCGCCGATGAAGTAGACCTCCTTGAAGATCTTGAAGGCGTTGATCCACTCCAGAATAATCACCAGGAAGGCCGAGGGCACCACCAGCGGCAGCGTGATGCGGAAGGTCTGCGTCCAGAAGCCCGCGCCCTCAAGCGACGCGTACTCGTACAGCGGCTTGGGCACGGCCTGCAGCGCCGCCAGGAAGATGACCACCGCAAATCCCAGATTTTTCCAGATAAAGAGCAAAATAATGGGCGCGCGAAGCGCCGAGCCGTCCAGCCAGAGCACCCGGTCGATCCCCAGGAAGCTCATCAGGTGGTTGACGATGCCGCCGTAATCGAACACGACCAGCCAGATCAGCAGCATCGCGGACGAGGGCATCAGGTAGGGAAGCAGGATACTGTTCCTGAAAAACGCGCCGCCCGGCTGAAGCCGGTTGAGCAGCGAGGCGATCACAAAGGACAGAAGCCACACCGTCGGCGCGCAGATCAGCGAAAGGATCATCGTATTCTTCAGGCCCAGCAGGAACATCTGGTTCTTCCAGATGTTCACGTAGTTGTCAAACCATACAAACTGGTTCTTGTAGCTGCCGTCCGTCACGGAGTACCACATGCCGCCGAAAAAGGGCGCCACGTAAAACAGTATCAGTCCCAGCAGACCCGGAAGCAGAAACAGCAGCACGGATTTTTTCTTCGTAAACAAGCAGCGGCCTCCAAACTGACGTCATTTGCGGAATGCGCGCGGGAGACCCGTGAAAGAACCTCCCGCGCGGGAAAGGGTTACTGGTTCTCGAGAATCATCATCTGCAGCTTCTTGTCGATGCCCTTGAGGAAGTCGGCGGCCGTGATCTGGCCCTCGACGTACTGGCTGCGCAGGTTCCAGATTTCCTCGCTGGTGCTGTCGCTCGTGCCGTACATCATGTTGTAGCCGCTCATGCGGATCAGGTCGTCATGGTTGTGATACCACTCGATGCCGGCCGGGTTGACCTCCCAGTAGTAGTCTTCCATGTTGGCGAGGTAGGCCTCGTAATCGTCCACCTGCTGCTGCAGCATCTGCTTGTCGGCCTCTTCGGCCTGCTCGAGCTGCTTCTTGAGCTCCTCGTAGTACTCCTGGGATTCCTTCTTGGCCTGCTCATAGTAAGAGGAGCGGATGGGCTCGGTCTTGCTGGGGTCGAGCGCGTAAACGAGGCTGTTGCTCAGGTTGTCGGACAGGGTCTCCAGGAACTCGATCGCCTCGTTGACATGCTTGGAGAAGGGGTTGACGAAGGCGACGTAGGTGTCCAGCGTCAGGATGAAGGGGGTGTCGGCGGTCATGGACATCGCAAGAGGAGTGGAATTCATGGACGTGTCGAAGTTGTCGGGCGTGCAGCCGTTGCCGTAGCTGATGAGGTAGCCGGCCTCGTCCCACTTCCACTCATAGTTGTCCCAGTCGATTTCCTCGGGCTGACCCAGCGCGGCAAAGTCCACCTTGTCGAGCTTGGCGAGCAGGTTGTTCAGGATCTCGGTGTTGTAGCCCTGCTCGATGCCCGAGTACTCGAGGTACTTCTGATAGTCGTTCAGGATCATCGAGAGCAGCGCGTAGCGGCAGCTCTTGACGTCGGTCGAGCTGTCGAACAGGCTGACGGTGCCGTCGTCGGGGAGCTTATCGGGCAGCACGTCGGTGATGAAGGTCAGCAGGTCGTCCCAGTTGCTGGGGATTTCGTCCTGGGTCAGACCCAGCTTCTCTACCGTCTTGAGGTTCAGGCTCAGGCTGGAGTTGCTGTACGCCTGCACCGGCAGGGCGACCAGCGCGCCGTTGTGCTTGAGCTGCTCCTGAACGGTGGGATAGAAGGTCGAAACCAGGTTGTTGAGCTTCTCGCTGCCGGAGAGCTCGGCCATGTAGCCGCGATTGAACACCGCGTCATAGGCCTGGCTGTTGGCGGAGAGCACGAACACGTCCCAGTTGGCGGCGCGGTTCATCATGTCCTCGATGATCTGCGTGTCGCTGATGTTGTCGCGGGAGAGCACCACCATGGCCTCGCCGTGGGTGTTGGCGAAGGAATAGTAGGCGTTGGTCACGGAGTTGTTGTAGGTCTGGTCGGTCACGCGCAGGGTATAGGAGGCCTTCTCATCGGCGCTGGGGCGCACGTTGCGGATGGCCACGCCCTGATAGGAGTAGGTCACGAAGTACTTGTGGTTGATCAGCACGGGGAAGGCGTTGTAGTTGGTGTCGATCGGCATGTCGCAGATTTCGGTCTGCTCGCCGGTCGTGGGATCCATCTGCCAGACCGCGCCCTGCTTGACCAGGAAGATCGTGCCGTCGTCGGTATCGGCGACCAGATCCTGGGGATAGGTGTACTCGGGCACGGTCAGGTTCTGCAGCTCGTCGATGCTGCCGCTGGCCGGGTCGTAGGTCACGATCTTCGCCTCGGTGGGCTTGTCATAGCTGAAGAGCACCGCCAGGAGCTTGCCGTCGGTATAAGCGGTCAGGGACTGGGCGGAGGCGAGGTCTTCGATCTGCTCGATGTCGCCCGAATCCAGATCCAGGCAGTAGACCGCGTCGTTCCAGTTATCGTCCTGCGCGCGGATGTACAGCTTGCCGTCCAGGTAGAGGCTGCCGCCGCTGCTTCTGGAGTAGGTGTAATCGCCGTCCTCGACGATCATGTCGCTCCAGTCGTAGGTCTTGACCTGCTTGAAGGCGAGCTTTCCGCCGTCGAACGTCATCTCGAGGAGCACGGCCTCGTCGCGCACCTGGCTGACGTAGGTCGCGTCCTCGCCCTCGCCCTCGGTCCAGTTATCGGCGATCGTGACGAGCATGTACAGCTTGCCGTCGCGGGCGAAGAAGCCGTAGAACGTATCGAAGTTGGTGGACACCTTTTCGTCCTCGCTGCGCAGTTCGCCGAGGAGCTGTTCGATGTCGCCGGCGGAAGCGACCGCGGTCACGTCCGGGTCGCCCACCTTGTAGGAATACAGGACGTTCGAGCCCGCCAGGTACAGCGTGTCGTCCATCACGGCCATCGAGCTGATGTAGTCCTGAAAGCCCTCGCTGGGGTTTTCCTCATTGCGCCGGGCGACAATCGCGTCGCCCTCCGCGGCGTGCGCCGCCGGTACCAGCAGCATCAGGCACAGCGTCATCGCCAGAATTCTCTTCAAAGCCTTCATCCGTCATTTTCCTCCTTGTTTTCGCTTTCGGGCAGCGGCGTTTCCGCCGCCTCCTCGGGCAGGTTTTCCTGATTGACCACGCGCACCATCACGCTCATGCCCAGGCGAACCTGATCGTCGGGCGCGAAGCGGATGTAGGCGCTGTAGAGCGCCTCGCCGCTCTTGTCGGTGGTTTCCTTGCTGACCCTTGAGATGGTCACGACCTCGCCGACATATTTCTTCAGGCCGTCCGCGTCCCACTCAAACTCGATGACCACCCTGTCGCCCTCGTGGATCTCGGTCAGGTCATACTCGGAGACCTCGATCTCGATCTCAAAGGCGTTGTCGGGGTACACGGTGATCAGGTTCGCGTCCTTTGACGTGGCCGTCCCCACCTTCGCGTCGGCCGTGGCGACCACGCCGTCCACCGCCGAGAGGATGGTGTTGTCCATGGCGTACAGGCCGTCGAGCGCGCCGTCCACCGTCTCAAAGAGCAGCTCGCCGCGCTCCACCCGGTCGCCGTCCTGCACGTGCAGCTTGAGCACGCTGCCCGTGGCCGTGATGCCCACGGCCTTGTTCTGCGCCACGGTGCCCCGGCCGATGCGGGTGGATGCCTCGTACTTTTCGGAGCGGTAGATGCCTACCGTCTCGCTGATGTAGAAGTCGCCGCCGGTCACCTCGAGGGTGTAGGGCGTGCTGCCCGACTCATCCGTGTCCTTGACCGCGGTCACGATGGCCGTGCCCTGGTGGGTGCCGTCCTGCGTGCAGGACAGGTACACCTTTTCGCCGATGTGAATCAGCTTGGTTTCGCTGCTGTTATAGGCCTTTTCGGTGCTGGCGTTGATCACGAACCGGTTGGTCGGCTCAATGTACATCACCGCGCC
>CAKUFB010000114.1 GCA_934647145.1 uncultured Clostridia bacterium | reverse complement strand
TTTGACGTGATCGTCAACGTGCACGGCGGCGGATACACCGGCCAGGCCGGCGCCATCCGTCACGGCATCGCCCGCGCGCTGGTGAAGGCCGACGTCGACCTGAAGCCCGCCATCAAGAAGGCCGGCTTCCTGACCCGCGATCCTCGTATGAAGGAGCGCAAGAAGTACGGTCTGAAGGCCGCCCGCCGCGCGCCTCAGTTCTCCAAGCGCTAATCAGCCAAGCATTCCAGCGCCGTTCGCGGCGCTGGAATTTTTTTGACGCGTCAGTCGGATGAAGACCTGTCTGCGGCGGCAAAGCGCGCCCAAATTCACTGCTTTTTTCAAATTCAGGATTGACAAACGAGGCCTGAAGCGGTATAATAGCAATGTTCTGGTTTAACGGAATGCGCACAGCGGTATCGAATTGGTTATAATACCCCTGACTCGGAATCGCGTAACCGGAATGAAAATCGGCCTTCCGAAAATCCCCGCGCAGTCGGGCTTTGCGGACACATGGTTTTTTAACTGAATACCTGGCTCTCCCCTGTTGTTCTTCTCCGATTTCCCGGAGCGTTCAGCGGCGGATATATATGGAAGCGTATCGAAGTGGTCATAACGGGACTGACTCGAAATCAGTTGATCCGCAAGGGTCCGTGGGTTCGAATCCCACCGCTTCCGCCACAGTCCGTCCGGAAACACAGTTTCCGGACGGATATTTTATATTCTCCACACAAATATTGCCGCGCTCTCCTTTGTAATAGCGCGGCCTGATCGCGCCGCTGGGCACGACTGGAAGCTTGAAAGGTTTTCCCGGTCGCCCCGCATCGCTTCTCACGGTGCGGGGCGAAGTTTTTCAGTCGCCGCGCGAGGGACGCGGCGAGGATTTTCCGGTTCGAATTGACAGCGCACACCGGACATGGTAAGATAGACGCGTCCGCAGGACAGACTTCGACGAAAGGCGTGATTTTATGCGCTTCGGCTTTAAGGATGGCTATCCCCTCTCTCCGGCACGCCCGAGCGGACTGACCGCCCGGGTGGTTGAGCCCCTGAACGCGCAGTACCCGTTTTTGCACGACACGATGATCACCTGCTGGCGCGGGCGGCTGCTGATGGCATGGTATGCCTGCGGCGAGTCCGAAATGACCGGCAAGACGGTCATCCGCTGCCGCTGGTCCGAGGATGGCGTTCACTGGTCCGCGCCCGAGCGGGTCGCCGAGCGGCGCGACGGCCTTCTGTGCGCGCCGGTCACCTTTCTGCAGACCGGCAGCCAGCTGTACGCCTGTGTCGGTCTCATGTCCGGGCCGGATCTTCTGGAGGGACTGATGACCTTCGAGTACGACGGCGCAGCCTGGCATGAGGTCTGTCAGACCGACGAGCTGATGATCCTCAATACACTCGTAAAAAGGCGCGGCGGGATGCTGTACGCTTCCGGACGCGTCCCGCCCCGCAGGGGCAGTCTCCCGCAGATTCCGGCGGTTTTCACTGCGCAGGAGCGCATGCCGTTCCGCTGGAGCGTCCACCCGCTGCCCGGCCCGTGGGCGCGTGGCGTCTATCCCCTTTCCTGCCCGGAAACCGCGCTGATGGAGCTTGCGGACGGCTTCCTCGCCTTTGTGCGGCACGACGGCGGGCGCGCCTGGGTATACGCCGGATCGGCTGACGGAACCGACTGGACCTTTACCGGAGAATCAGACCTGCCGATCGCGCCGGCCAAGATGTGCGCCGGCACGCTGAGCACCGGGCACGCCTTCCTCATTTTCAACGAGGAAGGCGCACGGCGCGGCCGCCATCGGCTGATGATGGCGGTCACATCGCCCGAAAGGGACGGATTTGAGCGGCTGTACGCGCTGCGGGACGGCGCCGACCCCGCGATCGGCCCGCAGGGTGACTGGCACTACCCCTGCGCCTGCGAGAAGGACGGCCTGCTGTACGTCTCCTGCACGCTGTCCGACGAGGCGAACACGCGCCAGGCCGCGCTGCTGACGGTTCCTGTTTCGTCGCTCGTCCGGTGAGCCGCCCCTACTCATAGCGGATGCTCTTGAGATACTCGGTGGGCGACATCCCCATCAGCCGCCGAAACTGCCGCGAAAAGGCGTGTATGCTGGAATAGCCCATCCGTTCAGCCACCTCCGTGATGTTGTACGAGCCGTCACGCAGCATGCGCCGCGCCCGGTTGACGCGCTGCTGCTGATAGTACTCCATCACGCCCATGCCGGTCTGCAGCTTGAAGATGTTTTTCAGCGAGGTGGCGCTCAGGCCGAACTCGCTGCGAACGTCCTCGAAGTTCAGCTCGCCCGCGATATGCTCCTCCATGTATTCTGCCACGCGGCGCAGCAGCTCCTCGGTGTCGCGCCCCTCGGTGATCAGGCGGGTGCGCCTGTCGGCGTCGCTCATCGCGCTCTTGCGCCGCAGCAGCAGAATCAACAGCTGCTCCAGGTACAGCCGGATCATCTGGCAGCAGCCCTCGGGCGCGCTGTCGAGCGGCCTGAGCTCCACCAGATACGCGCTGTCCATCATCCGGCCGAAGGTCTGCTCCCCCTCCTTGCGCAGCTGATACATCAGCCGCCGTTCGTCGATGCCCAGCGCATACCGCTTCCCCGCGAACGTGTTCACCCGCTCGCCCCGGGGCACAAAGGACACCACGATGATGCTGGCCATCTGCGACGTGACCTGAAAGGCGTGAAACTCGTTGGGCTGATGAAAGATGACGTGCCTTTCGCTCACGCTCAGTGTTTCCTCGCCCGCCGTCACCAGCAGCGTGCCCTTGTCGATGTAGACCATCTCCCAGAAATCGTGCGACTCCCCGGGAAACACGTGCCCGTTTTCAAGGTAAAAGCAATAAAAGCTCACCAGGCGCTCGACCGACACGATGCTCTCCAGCGGCAGCGCCCTCTCCGCCTGAATCACGGCGCTCTCCTCCCTTCTTTCCGTGATTTTACTATACCCCCACGCCGCGTGGCTGTCAATCGCGCAGTTTAACTTTGTCCGTTTTGCTAAATCTGATGTCCGTTCAGATAAATACATTTTCCGCGTCTATGTTATAATATAGTTAGACAGGAGAAGAAATGCTGCAGTTTATGTGATCTGTGTGTTTCGTCAGTCCGCGTCGAGACGGACGAGCGCAAAGTCAGCCCCCACATCAACTCGCCGGCGTTTCTCCCGAACAGAAAAGGAGGAAAACTCATGCGCAAATTCTTGTCCCTCATCCTCATCCTGGCTCTTGCGTCGTCTCTTTCCCTGGGCTGCGCCCTCGCCGAGACCCCTGAGCGCGAGTACGCCGAAATCGACTGGTACTTCTTAGACAACAACCTCAACTCCGAGGCCACCGGTATCGTCGACGACACGCTCAACGAGTACTTCATCGAGAAGCTCAACACCAAGGTGAATTTCCACCGTCTGTCCAACTACCAGGACACCATGCCGACCAAGATCAGCTCGGGCGAAGACCTGGGCATCGTCATGTTCGGCACGCACCTGAGCTACAGCGTGCAGGCCGCCCGCGAAGCCTTCTGCCCGCTGGAGGAGCTGCTGCCCGCCTATGCGCCCAACACCTACGCGCTGTTCTCCGAGGACGCGTGGAACGGCATGAAGATCAACGGCCACATCTACGGCATTCCCACCTGGAAGGACAACTGCTACATCATGAGCCTGATCTACAACGAAGAGCTGTGCAACGAGATGGGCATTAACCCCTTCGACTACGACTTCAAGATCTGGACCGACCTGATCCCCATGTTCTACGACATGAAGGAAAAGCGCGACGAGATTCATCCGGAATACGCTGACTATCCGATCGCCTCCGAGCGCTGGGGTATCTTCCCCTACGACTTCGCCATCGAGTGCTTCCATGGCGAGCTGCTGTGCACCAACATCCCCGGTATTGAGGCGCAGGGCGCGGACGGCTACACCTCCGACACCGTGTACTGCCTGTTCGAGACCGAGAGCTTCCACGACTACGCGCTCAAGATGCAGCAGCTGGTCGAGGACGGCATCTACGCCTACGACTACCCGGCGGACACCTGGTCCAGTGAGAAGATTCCCGCCTTCACCGGCTGGGGCTATGTAGCCATCGACGATCACCTGCTCGCCGACACCTTCACCTCCAGGCTGCGCATCCCCGACATCTGGTGGATCGACACCGCCAACCTGACCTCCGCCGGCAACGCCATCTCCTCGCAGTGCGCCCATCCCGAGCGCGCCATGGAGCTGCTTGAGCTGATCAACACCGACACATACGTCGCCACCACCCTGCGCTTCGGCGTGGAGGGTCTGCATCACACCCGTGACGCCGAGGGCAACATCACCTTCGAAGGCACGATCAACGAAAAGCGCGACGTGTACTACTACTGGTACGGCGGCAACTACGGCAGCCTGAGCGCCGTCGATGTGCCCCCGATCAACGGCGGCCATGAGTTCATCGATCTGCTCAAGCAGTATAACGACACCGCCATTCTGGCCGATAACCTGGGCTTCGTGTTCGATACCTCGTCCGTGCAGAACGAGCTGTCCGCGTGCAACAACGTGGTGGCCGAGTACAAGAGCAGCCTGCAGAACGGCAAGTATGAGAGCCAGGAAGAGACCGAGGAAATGCTCAATGAGTTCATCGACAAGCTGCACGCCAACGGTCTGGATACCCTGCTGACCGAGTGCCAGACGCAGCTGACCGCCTGGCGCGCCGCGAACGGCAAGTAAGCCCTTCGCTGGCTGAAGCCAGCCTCCGGCCTGGCCGTGTTCCCCCGCGGCGGAACACGGCCAGGCATGTTTATTCCAGCAGCGAAGGTTGAAAGGAGTTACTTCGAATGTCCGCAAAGCATCGCAAAAAAAGGTGGTTTACAAAAGAAACGATGCCGCTGCACTTCATGGCGCTGCCCGTCGTGGTTTACCTGCTCGTGTTTTGCTATACGCCCATGCTCGGCCTGGTGATGGCCTTTCAGGATCTCAACATCAGCCGGGGCGTTTTCTCCAGCCCCTTTGTCGGGTTCCGCAACTTCGAGTTCCTTTTCTCGAGCACCGACGCGTTCGTCATCACCCGCAATACCGTCTGCTATAACCTGGTGTTTATCGCCGTAAATATCTCGCTGGCCGTGATCATGTCCCTCATGCTCAACGAGCTGCGCTGCAAGCGCTACGGCAAGGTACTTCAGACCGTCTACATGCTGCCCTATTTCCTCTCGATCACCGTGGTGGCCATCATCGTCGAGGCCTTCCTCGCGCGCACTCACGGCCTGGTGAACGAAACCATCCGCTTTTTCGGCGGCGCAGGTAAGACGAACTGGTATATGAAGCGCAGCTTCTGGCCGCCCTTTCTCGTATTCGTCAACGCCTGGAAGGGCGTAGGCTATTCCACCGTCCTCTACCTGGCCGTCATCTCCGGCATCTCCACCGAGTATTACGAGGCCGCCGTGCTGGACGGCGCGACCCGCTGGCAGCAGGCGCGCTATATCACGCTGCCCCACCTGCGCTTCGTCGTCAGCATTTCGCTGATCATGGCCATGGGCGGCATTTTCCGCGGCGACTTCGGCCTGTTTTATACCGTCACCAAGGACACCGGCAAGCTGTATCCCGTGACGGACGTCATCGATACCTATATCTATCGCGGCCTGACCACGATGAGCAACGTCGGCATGTCCACCGCCGCCGGTCTATATCAGTCGGTCGTCGGGTTCTTCCTGGTGCTGCTGTGCAACCGGGTGGTCAGCAAAATCGATCCCGATTCGGCCATGTTCTGAGAAAGGAGGCGGCCCGTTATGTCCAGAAAACCCAAACTCATGAACGCCGTCAGCCCGGCCTGGAACGTATTCTTCGTCGTACTGCTCACGCTGGTGGCGCTGATCGTCCTCATCCCCATGGCGTTGATCGTCGTCGTCTCCTTCTCCACGCAGGCAAGCATCGGCGCGCGCGGCTACTCCTTCGTCCCGACCGAGCTGTCGCTCTCCGCCTATCAGGCGCTGTGGAAAATGAAGACCCAGATGCTCAACTCCTACGCGGTCACAATCTTCATCACGGTGGTCGGCACGCTCATGAGCCTGTCGGTCAGCACCATGTACGCCTTCGTGCTCTCGCTCAGGAACTTCCGGTTCCGCAAATTCTATACCTGGATTCTCTGCTTTACCATGCTCTTCGGCGGCGGCCTGATCCCCTCCTACATCCTCAATGTGAGCTATCTGCGCCTCAATAACACCATCTGGATCTACCTGCTGCCCTCGCTGGCCAGCGCCTACAACATCATCATGCTGCGCACCTTCCTCACGACCACCATTCCCGATTCGCTCTACGAGGCGGCGCGCATCGACGGCGCAGGCTACTTCTTCATCTTCCTGAAGATCGTCCTGCCGCTGTTCAAGGCGGGTGTCGCCACGATCGCGCTGTTCAACGTGGTCGGCCGCTGGAACGACTGGTTCACCGGCATGCTCTACATCGAAAAGCCGCGTCTCATTCCCCTGCAGACGCTGCTTCAGAAGATACAGAGCAACATCGACTTCATGAAGAAAAACTCGGCCTACGCCGGCACGCCCGACGGCGTGCAGATGCTCAAGAATCTGCCCACCGAGAGCTTCCGCATGGCCTGCACCATCGTGGTCGTGCTGCCCATCATGGCGGCCTATCCCTTCTTCCAGCGCTACTTCGTCAGCGGCCTGACGGTCGGCAGCATCAAGGGCTGACCGCTCCCCCACACACGAACAGCTTCTCCCTGCGATTGACAAAGAACCAGAAAAAGACCGTCGACAGATTTCTGCCGGCGGTCTTGACGTTTTTTATGTTTATTTCGTTACAGTCACCTTCATCGTGGTCTTTTTCCCGCTGATCAAATCCTTCGCCGTGATCGTCGTGACGCCGGGATTCAGACCCATGACGACAACCTCGCCGCTTGGGAGACGCTCAACGCTGGCCGTCTGCGGCCTGGAGGAGCTGTAGTTGATTTGTACGTTGCTCGCGGTATACGGCCGCACCGCTACGCCGATAAAGGCGATTTGACCCAGACCGAGCTTCAGGCTCGTCAGCGCGGTTCCGTTCCGCATGAGGATCAGCGTGTCCGCCACATCCGGGTCGACCACTTTCACTTTCACACTGGCCGTCTTTTTCACCCTGCCCCGGGCGGCGGTCACCGTAATGGTGGCAGTACCCTTGCCCACGGGGCGCACAACGCCGTCCTGATCCACCGTGGCGATCCTCGCGGAGCTGCTCTTCCAGCTGTACGTCACCTCGCCCTTCGTCGGGTCCAGATCCACCGGCTCAGTGCAGGGATAGAATTGTATCGTATTCCCCAAAGGCAGCCAGTAGGTTCCCGTTTCGTTCAGGCTCACCCGGGTGGGCTTCATGGGATCGACCACTTTGACCTTCACCCTCGCGGTCTTCTTCACATTGCCCCGCACCGCCGTCACCGTAATGGTCGCGGTGCCTTCGCCCACAGCCGTAACCACGCCGCCAGAAACCGTGGCGATCCTCTCGGAGCTGGTCTTCCAGGTGTAATCCGCCTGCGCCGTGGCGGGCGTAAGGCTGGGGGTAAGCGTCAGCGCTTCGCCCAGATTCAGCTGCACTGTGCCTGTCCTGTCCAGCGTCACCTTCGTGGGCTTGTACGGGTCAACCACCTTCACCTTGACCTTGTCGCGCCTGTTCTCCTTCGCGGTCGTCACGGTGATGGTCACTGTGCCCTCCTTGAGCGGAGTCACCACGCCGTTCTCAACCGTCGCCACGCGCGCGTTGCTGCTCTTCCAGGTCACGTCGCTCTGCGCGCTGGCGGGCTGCAGCGTATACCCCAGCCTGAGCGTACTGCCCATGTTCAGGGTTACCGTGCCGCTCTCGCTCAGCGCGATTCCGGTCGGCTTGTACGGGTCAACTACCTTCACCTTGACCTTGTCGCGCCTGTTTTCCTTCGCGGTCGTCACGGTGATGGTCACTGTGCCCTCCTTGAGCGGAGTCACCACGCCGTTTTCCACCGTCGCCACGCGCGCATTGCTGCTCTTCCAGGTCACGTCGCTCTGCGCGCTCGCGGGCTGCAGCGTATACCCCAGCCTGAGCGTACTGCCCATGTTCAGCGTCACCGTGCCGCTCTCGCTCAGGGTAATCCCCGCCGGCTTGTACGGGTCAAGCACCTTCACGGTCACATACGCCGACTTGCCGTTGTCCGTGGTGGCGGTAATGCGCGCCGAGCCCTCGCCGAGCGCCCGCACCGCGCCGTTCTCGACCGTCGCCACGCGCGTATTGCTGCTCTTCCAGCTCAGGCTGTACACCGCGTCGGCCGGCGCAGCGCTCGCGCTCAGCGTCAGCGTCTCGCCCGCGGTCATGAGCGCCGTCCCCGTCC
>CAKUFB010000113.1 GCA_934647145.1 uncultured Clostridia bacterium | reverse complement strand
AAACTGGTGAGGGTGGCAGTGGCGGGGGAGCTTGCTTCCCCGTCCACCAGCTTGTCAAAACCTTTTTTGACAAGCTGCCGCGCCGCGGCCGAAGGGCCGCGGCGCGGGAAACACATGTCAACGGCGGGCTGATTCAGACGATCAGTCCGCCGTTGACGCCCAGCACCTGCCCGGTGATGAACGATGCGCTCTCTCCGCACAGAAAGAGCGCAGCCTGAGCGACGTCCTCCGGCGTACCCAAGCGGCCCAGCGGCGTTTCCTCGGCCAGCTCGAGGCGGGTTTCCTCGGTCAGGCGGGCGTTCATGTCGGTGTCAATCACGCCGGGACAAATGCAGTTGACTCGCACGTTCGAGGGAGCCACCTCCTTGGCCAGCGCCTTCGTCAGGCCGATCAGGCCCGCCTTGGCCGCTGAGTAGGATACCTCGCAGGACGCGCCCACCTGCCCCCACATGGAGGAAATGTTCACGATCGAGCCGCTTCGGCGGGAGATCATGCCTGGAAGCAGCGCGCGCGTACAGTAAAATGCACCGTCCAGGTTGACCGCCATCATACGCCGCCAGTCCTCGTCGGTCAGGTCGGTGAAGAGTGCCTGCCGGGCGATGGCGGCGTTGTTGACGAGTACGTCCACGTGATGAAACTCGGCCAGCGCCCGGCGGCACATCGCCTCCACCTGGGCGCTGTCGGCCACGTCGGCCCGGAGGAGGCGCGCGTCGCAGCCCCTTGCGAGCAGCTCGTCAAGCAGCGTCTGAGCGGCCTGCTCGCTCTGGAAGTAGTTGATGAGAACCGAATAGCCGTTTTCGGCGAAAAGGCGCGCGCACGCGCGGCCAATGCCGCGGGACGCGCCGGTGACCAGTGCAACCCTGCGCATGAAGAATAACCTGCCTTTCTGCGCTTCATGATACGCGCCGGAACGAACTTTGTCAAGGAAACAGAAACTTTTTCCTGAAATGCCTGAAAAAATGCCCGAAACAGTTGACAGACGGCGCGAAATGAAGTATAATATTCTCTGTTGTCTGGGTGTAGCGCAGTTTGGTAGCGTGCTTGAATGGGGTTCAAGAGGCCGGAAGTTCGAATCTTCTCACCCAGACCAGACAAAAATCCCTGCAGTTGGCCGTGACGCCGATTGACAGGGACTTTCTTTCATCCATGTTCGGTTGCACATGGCGTGTCCCCATATCATGATAGAAACCGCATCATACGGCTGTGATGCGGTTTCTTTGTGTGTGGTGACTGTTCCGGCAGAATCGCTTACTGCGGCACCAGACGCAGCTTGGGCAGGGAATCGATCGTCAGCAGTTTGCCGCTGCTGTACTGATCGATGAGCTCGTCTAGCTTTTCTCCTTCGATATGGGCGTACTGCGTCAGCATATCGAGCTTGGAATTGGTTCTCATGTGCGCATCCTCCAGGTTCTCCAGACGCATATTCGCCGTCTTCAGATCGCCCTGCATGCCGTCCACGCGGGTATTGAGGCTGGAAACGTCGGTTTTGAGTTCTGTGACGTCGGTTTGCAGCGTCGCGACATTGCCCTGAAGCGTCGCGACATTGCCCTGCAGCTCTCCGACATTCGTTTTGAGCTCAGCGACATCGGTCTGCAGTGTCGCGACATTGCCCTGCAGCTCTCCGACATTCGTTTTGAGCTCAGCGACATCGGTCTGAAGCGTTGCGACATTGCTTTGCAGCTCTGCGACGTTCGTCTTGAGCTCAGCGACGTCGGTCTTGAGTCCAGCAACGTCAGCCTTGACCTCGACCATGTCCCGCTTGAGTCCAGCGACGTCGGTTTTGAGTCCTGCGACGTCAGCCTTGACCTCGACCATGTCCTGCTTGAGCCCAGCGACATCAGCCTTGACCTCGACCATGTCCTGCTTGAGTCCGGCGACGTCAGCCTTGACCTCGACCATGTCCTGCTTAAGTCCGGCGACATCAGTTTTGAGTCCAGCGACGTCAGCCTTGACCTCGACCATGTCCTGCTTGAGTCCGGCGACGTCGGTTTTGAGTCCTGCGACGTCAGCCTTGACCTCGACCATGTCCTGCTTGAGTCCGGCAACGTCGGACTGAAGGCCGGTAAAGCCGGTTTTCAGCACCGTCATGTCGGACTGGATGGAGGTGACCGCAGTCAGCAGAGCGTTGAGAATCTGCCTGTCTTCCATGTATATCAGCCCTTCCGAAGTCTCGTTTGTGATTGCTTTTATTATAGCACGACCTCGGGGTCAAGTCAATGAATTGCTTTGTGATGTTTCAGCGCAGCCTCGGACAGGACTCCAAACGAAGTCGGACGGCTGCTCGAACCGTCCTAAAAGCGCGCTCGAAAGAAACTCCCCCGAACCGCTGTATGAAAAGCGGCGGGGGAGTATGCGTCCCGATCAGCAGGTCTGCGCGGCAGGCTCGCGGGCAGTGAAGGTCAGCTCGCCGTCCTTCGCGGAGATAAACACCGGCTGACCCATCCGGATATGCCCGGAGAGAATTTCCTCGCTGAGCGCGTCCTCGACCTTGCGCTGTATGGCCCGGCGCAGAGGCCGCGCGCCGTATTGCAGGTCGTATCCGGCTTCGGCGAGCAGGCTGACGGCGGAGTCGTCGAACTCGAGCGCCATGCCGCGTTCGGCCAGGCGGTCGCCCAGCTGCCGAAGCATCAGCGCGGCGATCTGGCGGATGTGCTGCTGCTCAAGCGGGTGGAAGACGATGATCTCGTCCACACGGTTGAGGAATTCGGGGCGGAAGGTTTCCTTGACCTCGTCCATGATGTTTTCCTTCATGGCCTCGTAGGATTTTTCGTCCTGGCCGGCCGAGGAACCGAAGCCCATGGTGCGCTGTTTTTTGAGCTTGTGCGCGCCCGCGTTGCTGGTCATGACCAGCACGGTGTTCTTGAAGTCCACCACGCGTCCCTGTCCGTCGGTGAGCCGGCCGTCCTCGAGGATCTGCAGCAGCACGTTGAACACGTCCGGGTGCGCCTTTTCCACCTCGTCGAGCAGAATCACCGAATAGGGCTTGCGGCGAACCTTTTCAGTCAGCTGGCCGCCCTCCTCGTAGCCCACATAGCCGGGCGGCGAGCCGATCATGCGCGACACGGCGTGCTTTTCCATGTACTCGGACATATCGATGCGGATCAGGTTGTTTTCATCGCCGAAGAGCGCCTCGCCCAGCGCCTTGCACAGCTCGGTCTTGCCCACGCCGGTCGGCCCCAGGAAGATGAACGAGCCGATGGGGCGCTTGGGATCCTTGAGCCCGGCGCGCGCGCGTCGGATGGCGCGGGAGACCGCCTTGACGGCCTCGTCCTGGCCGATGACGCGGCGGTGCAGCAGCTCCTCCAGGCGCATCAGCCGCTCGGCCTCGCCCTCGGTCATGCGGGTGACGGGGATGCCGGTCCAGGCGGAGACCACCTGAGCGACCTGTTCCTCGCCGACCTCTTCGACCTGCTCGCTGCGGCGCTGTTCCCAGGCATCTCGGCGCGCGTTCATTTCGCCCTGCAGCTGCTTCTTGCGGTCGCGAAGTGCGGCGGCGGTCTCAAAGTCCTCCTGATCGACCGCCTCCTGGGTCTCGTTGCCCAGGCGATCGAGCTCCTCCTCAAGATCCTTCATGTCCGGCGGGGCGGTAAAGGCCTGTATGCGCACGCGCGAGGAGGCCTCGTCGATCAGGTCGATGGCCTTGTCGGGCAGGCAGCGGTCGGGCAGGTACCGGTCGGACAGGTTGACGGCCGCCTCAATGGCCTGGTCGGTGATCCGGACGCGATGGTGCGACTCGTAGCGGTCGCGCAGGCCCATCAGAATGGCGACGGCCTCCTCCTTCGTCGGCTCGCCCACCTGCACCGGCTGGAAGCGCCGCTCGAGCGCCGGGTCTTTTTCGATGAACTTGTGGTACTCGCGCTGGGTGGTCGCGCCGATGCACTGCAGCTCGCCGCGCGCCAGCGGCGGTTTCAGGATATTCGCCGCGTCGATCGAGCCCTCGGCCGCGCCCGCGCCCACCAGCGTGTGCAGCTCGTCGATGAACAGGATGATGTTGCCCGCCTTCCTGACCTCGGCCACGGCGTTTTTCAGGCGTTCCTCGAACTCGCCGCGGTACTTCGCGCCGGCCAGCATACCGGGTAGGTCGAGCTGCACCACGCGCTTGCCGCGCAGGATTTCCGGAATGTCGCCGCTGACGATCAGCTGCGCCAGTCCCTCGACGATGGCCGACTTGCCCACGCCCGCCTCGCCCAGCAGCACCGGGTTGTTCTTGCGCCGCCTGGAGAGGATCTGGATGATGCGCTCGATTTCCTTCGCGCGGCCGATCACCGGGTCGAGCTCGCCGTTTCGCGCGGCCTGATTGAGGTCGCGGGCGTACTGGTCGATCACGGGGGTCTCGCTTTCGCCGCCGGGCTGCGCGTCCGAGCCGCACGCGCGCAGCAGCTCCTCGCGCGCCTGGTTCAGGTTCACGCCCATGCGCAGCAGCGCCTGCGCCGCCACGCCCTCGCGCTCGCGCATCAGCGCCAGCAGCAGGTGCTCGGTGCCCACGTAGCTCTGTCCCAGGTCGCGCGCCTCCCTGGCGCTCTGTTCGAGCACCTTTTTCGTGCGGGGCAGATAGGTCATGGAACGCGCCGTGCCCGACTCTTCGCCCTCGCCGACCATTGCAAGCACCGTGCGGCGCACCTCGTCGATCGAAAGCTCCTTGAACACACTGCCGGCCGGGCCGGGATCGCGCAGTATGCCCAGCAGCAGGTGCTCGGTGCCTACGGCGCTGCGGCGCATGGCGGCTGCTTCCTTTTGCGCCGCAAGCAGAGCCCGCTGCGCGCGTTCGGTGAATCGGGAAAAGAACTCCATAGAATACCTCCTGAGGAAACGTCAGGCTGGTGAGCCTGAAACTAAGATTTGGAAAGCATGAAATGGCGCAGGATTCGGGCGCGCACGAAGTTTTGCGCCTCGATCTCGGTTTCGCCATAGCGAAGGCGCAGCCCACAGGGGCGCAGCGCCCGTTCGATCTGGTCGATGCGGACGAGGGGCAGCTCGAACAGCCCCATGCACACGCCCAGGCGCAGGTCGCTCAGGCGCAGCGCCATTTCCTTCGCGCTCATCAGCCGGGCGGCGGTGAGAATGGCATAGGAACGGGTCAGCCGGTCGAACAGCGCGGGCGACTGCCGCTCGAGCGCGTTTTTGCGCAGCTCCCGCTCGCACCCGGCCAGCTGCGCCGTCGCCTCTCGCACGGCGCACAGCTGCTCCGCCTCGCTCAGGCCGAAGCCGGAACGCGTGCCGAGCACGAACCGCTTGCTCACAGGGCCTGCGCCCTCCTCGAGCGCGCCCAGCGACAGTCCCTGATTGTCCAGCTCCCTGACCACGCCGGGGAACAGCTTTTCCTCGGACAGCAGGGGAAGATGCAGTATCGCCCAGGGGCACAGTCCGGTGCCCGCGTTCTCCGGGCGCACGGTCAGATAGCCGAACTGCGGGTCGAAGGCGAACAGTCCCTGTCCGGCGAGCAGCTTCTCCTGACGCCGGGCGGCGGCAAGGGCCTGATCAAGGTTTTCGCCCTCCCGAAGGACGCGGATGAGCGCGTGCTCCTGGCCGCAGACGGCGACGACGACGGCCGCAGCCTGGTCGATGAAGACGGTTTCTCGCTCGCCGCATTGCAGATCCAGCCGGTTCAGCAGACCGTTTTCGGCCAGCTGCCCCTTCTGTGTCTCATCCATCCGCGCCAGATGATCGCATTCGAAGGCGTGACCGGCGCCAAGCAGCGCATCCTGCGCGCGCCGCTCGAGCTGGTCGCGCTGCACGTCGTCCATGCGCGCGGGGAAGGGCAGGTCGGCATAGCTCCGGCGGAGGGTCACTCCGCTGCGCACCACCACGTCCTGCTCCGGGTGATTCAAAAGCAGCTCATTCATGGGCGACCTCCTCGATCCGGGCGTTGAGCGCGCGAATCCGGTCGCGCAGGGAAGCCGCCTGCAGGTAGTCCTCTTCTTCGACTGCGCGGCGCATCTGCCGTTTCAGTTTGTCCCGCTGCATCCGCAGGGATACCTGCTCGCCGGCCTGTTCGGGCGCGTCGCCGGCATACTGCGCGCGGTTCAGCTTTTTCATCAGGTATTCGCCCAGCGGCTCGCGAAACGCCCGGTAGCATTCGGGGCAGCCCAGCGCGTTCTGCCTGACGCACTGTGCGTAGGTTACGCCGCACGCGGGACAGGTCAGCTGGGGGAGGGGCGCCTCGGGCGCAGTCGGCTCCTTCCGCTTCGCCAGCTGGGCGGCCAGCTGCGACAGGTCGAATTTGAGCAGGCGCTTCTTCGCCACGCACTCCTGACACAGGTATTCCTCGTGCTTTTCGCCGTTAATGACTGTCGTAAAGCAGATGTTGGCCTCGCGAAGGCCGCATTCCTGACACATCATGTGCTCTGTCCACCTCCCTGCGCGTTGCGGAACGCCTGGGTCACCAGGCTGCGCAGTACCGCCGCCCGCAGCACGTCCTTCGCGTTCACCGGCAGCGCCAGCGCCTGGGGCGACATCGCCGAGCGCATCAGCAGCGCCTCCCGCCGGGTGACGATCCCGCACTCCATCAGGTGACTGATGATCGCGACGCTCGCGTCCTCGCCGATCGACGTGCCGATGCGCGCGAGCAGCTCCTGCAGAAGGTTTCTGCCGCCCTCCTGCCGCATCCGCAGGATTCGCACATACCCGCCGCCCCCCCGCCTGCTCTCGATCACATAGCCGTGGTCGATCGTGAAGCGGGTCGCCAGGACGTAGTTGATCTGCGACGGGGCGCACCCGAAATGCTGCGCCAGCTCGTTGCGCTTCAGTTCGATCTGAGAGTCTTCGTCCATCAGATCCTTGATAAACTTCTCTATTTCATTGCTCAGCTGAGCCATGGCAAGTCACCTTCAATTTGACCTTTTTTGACTATTATAGCCGAGCGCTCCGCATTTTGCAAGGGGTTCATATGATTCTTTACATATTGGGCGCAATTTCCACGCGCTTTCGCCGAAAAAGGCATAGAAAAACCGCCCGGAGCGCGTCCGGACGGGGGAAGGCATTGCATTCGGGGCGTTCTCCCTCTACAGCCTCGGGAGCACCGCGCGCATCAGCGCCTCGGTCTGCTTCACGGCGCGGGCGGTGAACTGGGGATAGTCCTCGTGCGCGCCCTCGTCGGCGTTGTCGGAGATGGCGCGGACGACGGCGCAGGGGGTGTCGTTCAGGTAACAGACCTGGGCGATGGCGCCGCCCTCCATCTCGCAGCAGATCGCGCCGAAATGCGAGACGATGAATTCCTTGCGCTCGCGGGTGGCCACGAACTGGTCGCCCGAGGCAATCGTGCCCACGACCGCGCGGGAGCCGACCGCCCGGACGCACTCGGCGATCAGGTTCACCGCCCGCTCGTCGCAGGGAAAGCGAATCAGGTTCACCGTTGAGACCAGGCCGTATTCGTCGCCCAGCGCTGTGGTGTCCACGTCGTGCTGCACTAGGTCGCGCGCGACGGCCACCTCGGCGTAGTGCAGCTCGCTGCTCAGGCTGCCGCCCACGCCCACGTTGAGCACCAGACTGGGACGATACAGCTGAATCATGGCCTGCGCGCAGGCGGCGGCGTTGACCTTGCCGATGCCGCACTCGGCGAGCACTGCCTCGCGGCCGTAAAGCCTGCCGGAAACAAAGCGCATGTGGCCGACCCTCTGCTCCTTCGCCTGCTCAAGGGAGGCCATCAGCCCCCGAATCTCCACGCTCATCGCGCCCAATATGCCGATCATTTCGTATCTCCTTTCGGGTAGGCCAGCTTGTCGACCGTCCAGTTTTCAAGTGACTTCAGATACCTTGCGCATTCGTCCTGCGCCGCCTTGAGGCTGAGTGTGCGGAAGTTGCCGCACTCGACCTGCGAATTGCCGAAGACCTCGCCCGTGTGCGCCGTGACCTGAGAAAGAGCCGTTTTCAGCGCCTTCATCGTGCGCTCGGGATCGGCGTTCCTGACCAGCAGGTAAAACCCGGTCTGGCAGCCCATCGGGCCGAAGTACAGGATGTCCTGCTTCAGCTCGCCGTTTCGCAGGTAGGTGGCCAGCATGTGCTCGCAGGTATGCATGGTCGAAAGATCCATGTAGTCGCCGCAGTTGGGCCGGCGCGTGCGCAGGTCATAGGTCGTTACGTCCCCGTCCACCCGCGAGAGGTAGAAGCCGGGCACGATCTTGTTGTGATCCACCGTAAAGCTGGTGATTTTCTGCATGTATTTCAACCTTTCGTTTGTTTTGAGCCGGGGTGGGGAGTGCGGGGGATGAACTGGTAACGAAAACGCGGACAAATGAAAAGGTTGTCGAGGAATCAAGCGGCGAACAGCTGCTCAAAGGCTAC
>CAKUFB010000112.1 GCA_934647145.1 uncultured Clostridia bacterium | reverse complement strand
CCCGCCGTCCGGGGGAGGCTGCGCCTCCCCCGGACCCCCTCTGCACCCCGCGCCGCATTGCGGCGCGGTTTGCCGGGTCGCAGTGCGTCCCGCAAAATCGCCCGGGAACGACAGAGTCGATCCCGGGCGCGGCGATTCCCGCTGGGAATCGCTTCCTTGGAGGGGGAAGGGGGCTCGGGGGAGGGGGCGCGAAGCGCCCTCTCCCCCATGGATTTATTCGGCCTCGACCAGCGCGCAGGCGGAGTACAGGTCGGGCATCGCTCCCTGCGCGCCCAGACCGGTCGTAGAGAGCGCTGCGGCAGCGTTGCCCAGTCGAATCGCGTCCTCGACGGGCATATCCATCGTCAGGCCGACGGCGAAGCCCGCGTTGAAGGTATCGCCGGCGGCGGTGGTGTCCACGGCCTCGACCTTATAGGCGGGAAAGAAGCGCACGCCCTCGCGGGTGGCCAGCATCGCGCCCTTGCTGCCGCGCTTGTGCACGACCGCCTTCACGCCCATGTCCAGCAGCCGCGCGCAGGCGTCGATCGCCTGCTCCTGGGTGCCGGCAGGCATGCCGGTCAGTATGGACAGCTCAGTCTCGTTGGGGGTCACGTAGTCGCACAGCAGCAGGATCTCCGGGCCGACCGGACGCGCGGGCGCGGGGTCGAGCATGACCGTGCAGCCCAGCTTGTGCGCGACGGCGGCGGCGTGGTTGATGCTTTCGATGGGCGTTTCCAGCTGCATCATCAGCACGCGGGAGGCGCGGATGGTCTCGACCGAGTCACTTACCAGGTCGCAGTCCAGCGCGGCGTTCGCTCCCGGCACGATGGCGATGCGGTTTTCACCCTTCGCGTCCACCTCGATCAGCGCGGTGCCGGTGGGCGCGTCCTGCTCGCGGCGCACGTGGGTCGCGTCGATCCCCAGGCGCTCCATTTCCTTGAGGTACATATCGCCATAGGCGTCCTGACCCACGCAGCCGATCATGTGTACCCTGCCGCCCAGCTTGGCCGCGGCGACGGCCTGATTGCCGCCCTTGCCGCCCAGGAAGGTGTGAAAAGCCGTGCCGGTGATGGTCTCGCCGGGCACGTGAAAGCGGGGCAGGCTGATGGTCAGGTCGACGTTCAGGCTGCCCAGCACGGTAATCTCGTTCTTTTTCATATGGCATTGCTCCTTGCGAAAGTCGGTGGTACAGTAAACACAGAAATTATATCATATTCGCCTCGATTTGGCTACCTTCGGGCGCGAAATATGCTATAATACTGACGAGGAGAGCTCGAAGGCTTTCCCAGCCGGCGGGTGGGAACCCGCACGCCGGCAATCCTGCTGATTCGGGAAGAGTCGAGCCGCACGCGGCGATATTTATAAAAGTAAAGCAAAGGAGAAGGCCAATGAAGATTGCGTTGATCGGAGGATCGGGGCATTACGGGCTGGCGCTGCCGGCGATTCAGGCGCGGGAGGATTTGCGCGTGGTGGGCCTGGCGAAGGGCTGCGCGCAGGAGGATGTGACCGGCGCGGCGAGGAGCCTGCCGGGCGTGCCGGTGGACGAGGACTACCGCGCCATGCTGGATCGGGTGCAGCCCGACCTGGCGGTGGTCAATCCGTGGTACTGCCTGAACGCCGAGGTGGCGGCCGAGTGCCTGAAGCGCGGCATGGATGTGTTCTGTGAAAAGCCGCTGGCGACCACGCTGGACGACCTGGAGATGCTGGAGAAAACCTGGCGCGGGAGCGGACGCGCGCTGGCCGGGATGTTCAACCTGCGGGGCGCGCCCTGGTTCCTGGCGATCCGGCAGGCGATTGAGGCGGGAGAGATCGGCGAGGTGCGCCTGCTTCACGGCCAGAAGAGCTACCGCATGGGCGTGCGGCCCGAGTTTTACCGGGAGCGCGCGCTGTACGGCGGCATGCTGCCCTGGGTGGGCATTCACGCCATCGACTGGACGCTGCGGCTGGGCGGGGCCTGCCGCTGGCTCTGCGCCAGCCAGAGCAGGCTGTACAACCGCGGCCAGGGCGAGCTGGAGAGCAGCGCGGCGCTGCTGATGCGCCTGGACAACGAGGTTATCGCGACCGTGACCGCCGACTACTTCCGCCCGGACGGCTCGGCGCGCCACGACGACGACCGCCTGCGCGTGACCGGCACGAAGGGCATGCTGGAGGCGATCGACGGGCGGGTATACCTGGAAAACGAACAACCCCGGCGCGAGCTCGAGCTGCCCGAGGCGCAGGATCAGTTCGCCGCGTTTCTGGACGCAATCGCCGAAAAGCGCACGCAGGGCTGGGCGGAGAGCGCCCTTGAGAGCAGCCGCGTGAGCCTGCTGGCCCGGCAGTCGGGCGACGAGGGCCGCGCAATCAACATCGCATAATTGCAGGAGGAACAGAAGGATGAGCATCGCAGGAGTGGATATTGGAGGCACCTCGGTCAAGATGGGGCTGCTTCGCGAGGGCGAGGGGCTGGTGTGGCAGAAGAAGATCCCCACCATAACGGGCGACGCGGAAAGGCTGGCGGCGAGGATTGCGGAGGCGCTGAAGGAGTGTCCGGAGCGGCCCGAGTACATCGGCGTGGGCACGGCCGGGTCGGTGCGCCGAACCGACGACACGGTGTCGGCGGGCAACCTGGGCTGGTTCGACGTGCCGCTGGGCAGGCTGCTGAGTCAGGCGACCGGCCTTCCGGTCTGGGTGGACAACGACGCGCAGGCGGCGCTGGCCGCCGAGGTATACGACGGCGCGTGCAAGGGCGAAAAGGACGTGGTGTATCTCACCCTGGGCACAGGCATCGGCGGCGCCATGCTGATCGACGGCAAACCCTGGCGCGGCCCCGACTACACCGGCGCGGAGCTGGGTCACATCATCACCCACGCGCGCGGGCGCAAATGTACCTGCGGACGCCGCGGCTGCTTCGAGGTCTACGCCTCGGCCAACGCGCTGGCGAGGATGGCGCGCTGCTCCACGCAGAAGGTGGTGCGCGGCGTGCTGGACGGCGACGCGGAGATGAACAGCGTCTTCAACCGCTACATCGAGGAGCTGGCCATCGGCGTGAGCAGCCTGTTCATGGTCTTCACGCCCAACGTGATGGTGCTGGGCGGCGGCCTCAGCGCCGCGGGCGACGTGCTGCTCACCCGGCTTCAGGCCGCGGTCAGCGCCCAGTTTGAGGAAAAGCCCGGCCAATATCGCATGCGCATCGCCCTGGCGCAGCACGGCAACGACGCGGGCATGCTGGGCGCGGCGGCGCTGGCCAGGCAAAGCCTGCGCAGGGAAGCGGCGATTCAGAAATAGCTTTTGGCGAGCCGGCGGACGGGACAGGCGCGATCTGAGGGAGGAACTGCCGCACGGCCTCTGCGGCGCTCGAGGAGGAAGAAAATGAAGCCGGTGATTGTGATACCGATGGGCGACCCCGCGGGGATCGGCCCGGAGATTCTGCTCAAGACCGCCGCGGACGAGGAAACGGCGGGTCTGGCGCGCTGCCTGGCGGTGGGCAGCCGCAGGGTGCTGGAGCGCGCGCTGACCTGTCCGGGCATGCCTGAGGTCGCGCTGCGCTGCGTGAGTGCGCCCGGGGAGGGCGACTGGCGCGCGGGCGTGCTGAACCTGATCGACCTTGACAACGTGGACATGAGCCGGTTCGCGCCCGGCCGGGTGAGCGGCATGTGCGGACGGGCGGCTTTCGAGTACATCGAGCGCGCGATTGCCCTGGCGATGGCGGGCGAGGCGGCGGCCGTGGCCACCACGCCGATCAACAAGGAATCGCTGCGCGCCGGAAACGTGCCCTATATCGGCCACACGGAGATCTTTGCCGACCTGACGAACACGCCCGACCCGCTGACCCTGTTCGAGGTGCGCTCGCTGCGGGTGTTTTTCCTGTCGCGGCACGTATCCCTGCGCCGGGCGTGCGAGTTGGTGACGAAGGAGCGGATCATCGACTACGCAATCCGCTGCACGCAGGCGCTGCGCGCGCTGGGCGTGACCGGGGGCACGATGGCCATTGCGGGCCTCAATCCCCACTGCGGCGAGCACGGCCTGTTCGGCGAGGAGGAGGTGCGGGAGATCATTCCGGCGGTCGAGGCGCTCAGGGCGCGCGGCCTGCCGGTCGAGGGCCCGATCGGCGCGGATTCAGTCTTCGCGCAGGCGCTTGCCGGGCGCTACAACAGCGTGCTGAGCCTGTACCACGACCAGGGGCACATCGCCACCAAGACGCTCGACTTCGAGCGCACCATCTCCATCACCGCGGGCATGCCCATCCTGCGCACCTCGGTCGACCACGGCACGGCGTTCGACATCGCGGGAAAGGGGCTGGCCAGTCCGGTCAGCCTGAAGGAGGCCGTGCGCCTGGCAGTCAAATACGCCCCGGCCTTTGCAAAGCGCGCCTGAAAAGTCGGCATTGCCGCCGCCGGGCAGGCTGAGCCTGCACGCACCTGCTGCCGGTCGGCAGGGCCGACTGCCACCTGCTGCCGCCGTGCAGGCGACGAATTCGGGAAGCATAGATTGGACTTCCCGAATTCTGCGGTTTTCCGGAATTCTCCGGAAAACTCCTGTCGGCGCTGCCGCCGGATAGAACACGAAACCAGCCGCCATAGATTGAAGCGGCTGGTTTCTTCGAATCCGCAGGATTTCCTGCGGATTACCTGTCTGCGTTAACGGGGCGCGCCGGCCAGGCTGAAGATCAGGTAGTCCAGCGCGGCGCTGTCGCGGGCGCGGCCGCTCTTGATGGCGTAGTCGGTCTCGACGCAGGCGCGATAGCTCTCCTCAAGGCGCCCGGGCGTGAAGCGCGCGGCCTGGGAGGCGGAGCGGGTGGCGGCAAAGTGGTTGAGCGACAGCTTTTTCTCGATTTCGGACAGCGCCATGCCCTGCTCGCGCATCAGCCGGATGTGGGTCATGATGCGCAGCTGGCGGGTGAGCATGTACAGCACGCCCACGCAGTTTTCGCCGTTTTCGAGCAGCTGACGGAGCAGGCGCTGGGCGCGCGCCGGCTGCCCCTGCAGCACGCAGTCGATCATCTGAAAGACCGTACACTCGCCGGAGGGGGTCACGACCGCCTCCACGTCCTGCTGCGTGATGTCGGTTCGCTCGCCGATGTAGGCGGTCAGCTTGTCCAGCTCGTTTTTAAGACCGGTCAGCGGCCGCCCGGCCATGAACACCAGCTGCGAGACCGCGTCCTGCTCGATGTGCTTATCCAGCGGCCGGAGCTGCTGATTGAGCCAGGTATAGATTTTCGCGTCGGTCAGCAGCGAAAACTCGACCCATTCGATCTGCGAGGACATCTGCCTGACCAGCTTTTTGCGGTTGTCGGGCGCGTCGTCCATCGCGAACACCACGCAGCAGGTGTCCGGGACGCGGGGCAGCCACTTCTCCATTTCCTCGCTCTGCGCGCCCTCGTCGCGCGCCTTGCCCGGCTTGAGCGGAGCCCAGTCGCGCACGACGACCAGCCGCCTTTCGCACATCATGGGCAGCGTTTCGGCCGCCTCGATGACGTCGCGCGCGCTGGCGTTCGTGTCGAAGAGATTGTAGTTGAGCGCCTCCAGCCCGGCGGGCAGCAGTTTTTTTTGCAGCTGCTCGAGCGCGGTCTGCTTGACCAGCTGCTCCGCCCCGTGAAACAGATAGGCGGGGCGCAGCTGTCCGGCCTTGAGCTCCTTAAAGAATTGTTCGTATGTCATGGCTCCTCCAGGAATGTCGAAATGGAAAGCTCGCCCTCGGGCGACACGTATACGGTGATCAGGCCGTACTCATCGGTTCGGTAGACCTGCGCGCCCGCGGCGGCCAGGCGGGAGAGCGCCTCCTGCGCCGGGTGGCCGTAGGTATTGTAGCCCACCGAAATGACGGCGATTTCTGGCCTTGCGGAGCCGAGCAGCGCTTTGCCGGTCGAGTACTTCGAGCCGTGATGCGCCACCTTGAGCACGTCGCAGTCGGGATACGCGTCCGCCTGCTCGTAGCGCGCGCCCAGATCGCCGGTGAACAGGAGACTGCGCCCGGCGTAGGCCACCTCGAGCACCATGGACAGCTCGTTGCCCTTGTTAAGCGGCTCCTGCGCGGCCTGCACCACGCGCGCTTCGACGCGTTCGGACAGCATGAGCGTCTCGCCCTCATGCAGCTCGCGCACCGTCCAGCCCGCCTGCTGCGCCTGCACGAGCAGCTCGGCCACGCCCTCGTCGCGGTCCTCGCACCGGAAAAACGCGTCCGACACGCACAGCTCGGCCGGCGGGAAGCGCTCGATCAGCCCCTCAAGCCCCGCGCAGTGGTCGCTGTGCGGATGCGACAGGAACACCCTGTCCGGGGCCTTGCCGATCGCGTCCAGGTAGGCGGCCATGTTGTCGTACTGGCCGACGTCCACCAGGCAGACCTGTCCCTCGCAGAACAGCACCGCGCCGTCGCCCTGCCCCACGTCCACGAACTGCGCCTCCAGCCCGGTCGTGTGCTGAAAGGCGGGCAGCAGCCAGGCCAGCAGGCACAGCGCCGGCAGCGCGCCCAGAAATACATAGCGCACGGCGCGCCTCCTCAGGCAGTAGGGCGAGGCCAGCAGCGCGCACGCAACATACGCCGCCAGCAGCCACACCGGCCAGTTCGCGCACCGGATGCTCGCCCAGGAAAAGACGGCGAAGCGCTCGCTCAGCCCGGTCACCAGCCACAGGACGCCGCGCACGGGGTAGGAGAGCAGCCTGCCCGCCGGAAGCCAGACCATCGATACGGGCACGCTGAAAAGCGCTATCGGCAGCGCCAGCGTGACCAGCGGCACCGCGACCAGGTTCATGGCCAGCGAAAGCAGGTTGACCTCGTGAAAGGTGCAGGCGATGGCCGGGAAGCTGCCGATTTGCGCGCTCAGCGAGACGGCCGCGCCCTCGTACAGCCCGGAGACTGCCCGGCGCCGTATCCGCTCCAGATGAGGACGCCCGGTCAGCGGACGACGCCTGTCCCTGATTTTCAGCATGCGCTGAAAGCACAGGATGCCGCCCACCGAGCTGAAGGACAGGATCAGTCCCGCGTCCTCGATCGACAGCGGATTGAACAGCAGCAGGATCGCCAGCGCCGTGAGCAGCGCGGTCAGCCCGTCGTAGGGGCGGGAGGTGATGTGCGCCAGCGCCAGAAGGCCGTACAGCAGCATGGCGCGCAGCACCGACGCGGGCGAGCCCACCAGCACGGCATACGCGGCCAGTATCGCCATCGTGACGGCGAAGCAGACCTTGTGCGGCAGGCGCAGGCGGCTCAGCAGAAAGTGAACCGCCCCGGCCAAGACCGCCAGATGCAGCCCGGACAGCGCCAGCAGGTGCGCGATGCCGCAGGCGCGGAAGTCGTCCTGTATCTCGTCGGACAGATCGGTCTTGTCGGCCAGCAGCAGCGCCCGCACCACGCCCGAATAGGGCGCCGGGTACAGCCGGTCGATCCGCGCGGAGAGCGACCTTCTCAGGGACAGTATCCCCGCGCGCAGCGAAAAGCCGCCGGGCGAGGCGGTCAGGTTGTCGCCGTTTGCGCTGGCGCACAGCCCGACGCCCCTGCGCCACAGGTATTCGCGGTAGGAAAAGGCGTAGGGATTGTTGGCCTGCGTCGTGCGGAAGGTCTTTGCCGTGCCCGAAACCCGGTTTCCCGGCGCGTAGTCGGCCAGCCTCGCGCTGCCGTAGACCGACAGGGACAGCTTGCAGGGCAGCCTTTCGCCGTTCACCGTCACCTGATCCAGCGTGACCCGGAGCGCGCTGTCCGTGCGCTCCGGCTCGGACGCGATTCGCCCGGAAATCATCTGTCCCGCGCCCAGGGGCAGGTCGGGCACGAACAGCGCCCGCGTAATCAGCAGCAGACCCAGTGCGAACGCGGCCAGGCAGTACGCGCCCTGCCGCCGCACGAGCGCCGCCAGCCCCGCGCATCCCGAGAACGCCGCCGCGCAGACCAGCCAGGGGACGCTCACGCAGTCGCCCACGATCACGCCCAGCGTGAAGCACGCCGCGACGCAGGCCAGCGGCCGACAGTGCAGCTCGCGCAGCAGCCGCTTCCACATGCTCATCGCCCCTTTGCGTTCATCCGTTTCCATCTTATTATACAACGTTCGCTTCGGCCTGGCAAGGGGCAGTATGCGGCACGGCCGCAACGTCAAATTAAGCAGTTGTTGCAAACATTACATATGTATTACCAAAAGGATTTTTGAGGGGAGTGGCGCATAAAGACACTGAGGTGATCTGTATGATGAATGAAAGTTTCTACAACATAAGAGACACGAGGCAGCAATCACAGGTGAGACATGATTTATATGAAATAATTGCCATGACAATCGCAGCAGTGATCGGGAATTGCGACGGGTGGGATGAAATCGAGGATTTCTGCCATAGCAAAGAGAA
>CAKUFB010000111.1 GCA_934647145.1 uncultured Clostridia bacterium | reverse complement strand
CAGTCCATCCACTATGTGGTACCGCAGCAAGTGCTCGGAATACGCGATCCGCGCCGGCTGGTTTTGCGACGAGACTTTTCCCACCCGGAGCCAGATGTTTTCGGAGATGGAGGGCTTTATGCGCAAGTTCCCCAAGCTGCGGCTGACGCTGGCCCACCTGTACAACGTGGAAGAGTCCCCCCGAGCGGCGGCGAAGTTCCTCGAAGCGCACGAAAACACCAGTTTTGACCTGACACCCGGCGATTTTATGCACCTGTTCCTGCACGAGCCGGAAAACTGGCGCGCGTTTTACCGTGATTACAGCGCGCGGCTCATGTACGGCACGGACACCTACAACATCTCGCTGGACGGGAAGACGCCGGAGGAGGCTTGGGGATATCGGCCTACGCATCTGCGCATGTTCCTGGAGGGCCACGAACCGTTCGAGTACAATGGCGAGACCATTCCACCGCTGTCACTGGATGAAGCGCGGGTTCGTCGCATCCTGCGAGATAACCTGATTGAACGGCTGGGAGACTGCCACCGGCCCGCCAATTACGCGCTGGCGGCGGAGGAGTGTACGCTCCTTCGGGAAATGCTGCAAGCTGGGGAGTTTGACGGCCTGGTCAGCGAGGAACACGCCCGCATGGAACTGCAGAGCCTGAATGTCATGGAAGCCTTCTTCCGCGCGCGATAAAGCGCGAATCCAGCCGACAGGGGGAAACACCCGATGAAATGCCTTCGGAAAAAGGCGGCTGTCCGCTATATACTGGCGTCCTTTACCACCGTCATGCTGGCCGGCTTTATCGCCGGCCTGGTGCTGTATATTTATGCCGCTGACGAACTGTTTGAGAAGGAGAAAAAGTCTATTGAACAGCGCCTTGCGGTGGTGGCTCAGGATTTGAACGCCCAGTATGATGCGATGCAGTATGTCATGGTGAAGATCACCGCGGATCCTCGCTTTCGCTCCACATATCGCATGAGCAACAGCTACTATGAGATGGAAATACTCGAGTCCCTGAAGAAGTATACAGGCTATACGGTGCTGACCGACAAATACTTCCTGTTCTTTAATGATGAGGAATGGACTTACCGAGCCAGTGGAACCAAAAGCGGAATCGATTTCTGTCTGCAGAGCATGGGAGTATCGGAAGACAAAGAGCAGATCGCTTCACTTCTGAGAAAGGCGGATGGCTTTACCATCTTGGCCGATTCAAGCGGTACGCAGTTGCTGTTCACTTATCCCTCCAGCCGCTATGTTCCCAGTCAGGACAGAATGACGCTCGTCTTCGTCATTCCGGTTTCCGCGTTCGAACAGCGTGTGTCCCTGCTCTGTGGCGAATTGCCAGGAGAAGTAACGTTATCATGCAAGAGTGTGGATTTTTTGACGATCGGCGAACAGGATAAGAAGTCATATAATATGCAGCTGTCCGCTCGGAACGGTTTTTTTAGTGTTCGATTGCACACTGGCAGGAGCCGCATCAACATCACCACGGTCGAAAATATGAACGGCCTGTTGCTGACCTGCGCAATGCTATTACTGATCTGTTTGGGTTTGTTCTTAGGTTACTCGCTGTACAGGCCGATCGGAAAGCTCAGCAGGAAGCTTTCCGTGGACGGCCACGGGTACGATGAAATCAACAATATTGAAATAGCCTTTGGCGACCTGATCCGGCAGAAAGAAAACGCGGAAGCGCATATCCGTTCACAATACCGATTGATTAAGACACAGTTTCTGAAACTGTTGCTCAGCGGAGATGCCCGTTACAGCGGCATGCTGTCACAATCTTTTGTCGGTGTGTCGCTTCCCGGCCCGTACTGGGGCGTGCTGGCGTTGTCTTTTGAAAAGCCACTATCAGAGGAAGCGGAGCGGGATATTACTGATCAGATCGAGGATTTGTCCGACGAGGATATCCATTTCTATTTCAGTCAGACACGGTATGAAGGCGTTTACGCGATTCTACTCAGCATGTCTGACGATTCTCTCATATCTGACGCCGCAGCGGAAATCCGTTTGTTGGTAAAAGAAGCCAATCCCTGCACAATAGGAGTATCCTCTGCTCTGAAAGAGGCACAGTTCCACATCGCGTTGAGGCAGGCAGCGCAGTCCCTCAGAGGGAAAATGAAGAGCACCGTATGGCTGGACGAAGAATCCGGCAGGGACAGCGTAAGCGATGAGCAACTCCGTACGATTGTTTCGGCAATTCGCACCGGTCAGAGTAAAGCGGAGGGAATGTTCTGCCAGATGCTTGATGACATCCATGACAGGGTGAATTCCTTCCTGACGGAACGTTATCTGTACGATCGTATTCTGTACAGAATCATGGGGGACCTGAAGGAAGAACGGCAGAACGCAAGGGTGATCGACCTGATGAACAGTACACTCCAATCAGAAGACTATAACGGCTTTTTGAGCTGCGCCAGGGAATTGATCCGGACGATGACGGAATTGTACGCAAATCAGAGACACGAAGAAAGCGGTTCTTCCCGTCGTTCCCGGGTTGCCGTCGAGGAAATTGTCAGTTATATCGAAGAAAACTATTCTTCTCCGGGGTTATCGCTGGATATGCTGGCCGATCACTTTGAACTGAGTACACGCTATATTTCCAATCTCATTAAGCAGACAACAGGGTACACTTATAAGGATTACCTGATCAATCTTCGCATGACAAAGGCCAGGGAATTTTTACAGGTCGGTGGAATGAGTGTCAGTGAGGTCGCCCTGAACGTCGGCTATACACATCTTCCGCTGTTTATTAAAGCCTTTAAGCGAACCTTCGGTTGTACACCCGGTACGTTGTCGGAAGAGCAAAGGGAAGCGCTGACAGACTGATCGCCGACGATCTTATGTATAATTGTAACGATTTTGAGGATCAATCTGCCGGATACTGGTATAGGCACGGAACATGAAATATGCTATAATACATACGAGTGATGGAAGATGTTGAAGATCAGCGAAGAAGAAAAAGCAGCGATTGACGCAGCAGCGAAGGCGAACAGGAATAGGAGAGCAGCGAAGCGGTTGGAAGTACTGGAATTGCGTTATTTAGGGAAAAGTAACGCCGAAATTTCAGCAAAGACGGGATTCAACGAGCGCTACATCACAACGCTAATGGGCCTATACAAAAAGCAGGGATTGAATGAGTTTATCCGAATCAAGCAGAAAAGTCATCGGCGGAACTTATCCGAGGAAGAAGAAGCAAATGTGCTGGTCGGATGCGAGAAAGATGCGGAAGCGGGAAAAATCCTGACCGTAGAGATGATCAGGGAGAAGCTCGAAGAACGGCTGGGGAGAAGCACAAGCCATAATTATGTATATCGGGTATTAAAGCGGCAGGGATGGCGGAAGGTGATGCCGCGATCAAAGCATCCGAAATCCGCGAGCCGGGAGGAGCAGGACTCCTCAAAAAGAATAAAACCTTGTACAGCGAAATGATACGCCAAAATCCGAAGCAGAGAGTACGCGTCATGTCTCAGGATGAAGCGGGATTTGGTCGGATCAACAGGCCGAAGAGTTGCTGGTGCAGGAAGGGGGAGCGCCAATCGGTACCATGTCATCACGTACGAGAATACCGATATGCGTACGGGGCCGTTGAGCCAAAGAAGGGAGAAAGCTTTTTTCTGATTCTTCCATACTGCAATACAGTGTGTATGAACGGTTTTCTGGCAGAAATGGCAAAGGCGTATCCGAAGGATAGAATTCTGCTGGTTGACACGCTGGACAAGGTGATGGATCGCCTGTGCGAGGTCATTAAAAACCTGCCTGCCAGTGTCATTCAAAGCATTACTGGCAGACAATGGCTGATGTCTATGTTTTAGAGGGGATTTAGTATCATACCGGGTACATTCACCGCCTGGCCGGCGACGATTTATGGAAATTTGAGCCGCGTCATGGAAAGTTCCTTGCTCTCAGCGGCGAATTGACGCGGCTTACAGTCATTGCGCGCTTCTGCTCAGCTTGCTCCGGAACCGCGCTTAATTCGGGGAATCACTCAGCCTTCTGCGCATTGTCATGCAGATCATTGTACGTTCAGGGAGAACTCGAGAGGCAGCCCTTCTTAGAAGGGCTGCCTCCCGATCGTCGTCCCGGCGTTTTCCACTTAATCCAGCGCGATCGGGTTCACCCAGGCGTGCCTGCCCTGCGCGTCGGTGAGGCGGATGCGGATGAAGCGCTCGCCGGGCTTGATCCTGTAGGAGACCTGGGTCATGCCTTCGCCGGCGACGCTGCGGCCGTTCGTGTAGACCAGGTTGCTGTGGAAGGTGGCCAGGCGCACGGGGGAGCAGGTGACGGTGACCGTGCCGGACTGCACCTCGACCTGCTCGATGCGCGGGCCGCGAGTAGCGTAGAACGCGCCCTCGTCGAGCGCCTTGAGCACGCCCGCCGGGCTCAGCACGTCCAGCTGCGCCATGATGTAGGACTGGCACTGGTCGCCGTCATAGAAGTGGCAGTCGTCGGCGGCCACTGTGCGCAGCAGCGTGCCGTGGGTCGCGGCCAGATCCAGTATGCCGGTCGAGTCGGCCCGGTCGCCGTTCCAGGGCGTGCCGGACACCGTGTTGTAGATCTCCGTGGCGGTCAGACCGCGCAGCGCGCCGATGGTCTCGATCGTGTTGAGCGACCAGGCCGGGTGGGCCAGTATCGCGCGGCCGCCGCAGGCGCGGATCGCGTCGATGCCGTGCTGGGGGCCGCTGGCGCGCCGGGTCTGCTCCTCCAGAATCTGCTCGGATACGCCGACGCCCACGATGTGGATCACCTCGGCGGGCAGGGTGTAGTCGATCTCGATGCCGGGCAGCAGCAGCATGCCGCCGCGCATTTCCTCGCCGCAGGTGCGCTTCCAGTGGTCGGTCAGGGCCAGAAAGTCGTAGCCGTTTGCCTGAAACTGGGCGATGACCTGCTCGGGCTCCAGGCGGCCGTCGGAGTTTTTCGTGTGGGCGTGCAGGTTGCCCTTATAAAATTTCCTGTTCGGATCGAAGAGAAGCACTTCGGTTACCTCATTTCTTTGGTCGATGGGGGAGATGGGCGCGTTATACTCGCACCAGCTGGCCGGCCGGCACGCACAGAGATTCGCCGTCCCTGTTGAACCACACGTCGGTCGCGGAGGGATTGTAGAGCATCGAGCCGTCCATCGAGGTTTCAATCTGCCTCTGGGCGGTCAGGTAGCGGTAAATCTCCATGTTGGTGGCGTACCACACGTCCTCGCGGCCGCCCATGGTCTCGCAGAAGCGCTCGATGACGTTCCAGTTGTCGTTGACGCCGAACTCGTAGCTGTGTCCCCACAGGTAGAACAGCCTGCCGCTGCCATAGCGGTTTTCGTCGTGCAGGAAGTGATCGCACAGCTCGGTCAGGCGCGGGTTGTTGTGGTGGCAGGTGGGATCCCAGGTGATGAAGCGGGTGGGCAGGGCAAAGCTCTCGGTGGAGCGGGTCGTGCGCGAGTAGACGATGCCCACCTGCTCGAGCATGTCCTCGACCTGGCGGCTGTGCGTGCCGAAGGGATAGGCCATGCCGCGCACCGGGTAGCCGGCCAGCTCCTCGAGCGCCTCGCGGTCTCGGGTGGCCTCGTAGACGGCGCGGTCTCTGGGCAGCTGCTCAAAGAACGGGTGCGTGTAGCCATGCACGGCGATTTCCATGTCCCTGTACACCTCGCGCACCTCGTCGGGCTTCATGCGGTAGACGTATTCCTTGCCGCGCATGCCGCCCTGGCCGTGCATGCAGCCGCCGTTCAGGTTAAACGTGCCCCTCAGGCCGTGCTTTTTCATGATGGAAATCAGGCGCGCGTCGCTGGACACGCCGTCGTCATAGCTCAGGGTGACCGCCAGGCGCCTGCCCTCGGGAAACAATACTCGATACATTGCGCTTCCTCCTCGTTTTTTCCGTTAAACTGCACTTATTATACGCCACTTTCGCAAAAATGACAATGCACTGCGCTGTTAAGGATGAATGCCTGCGCCTCATTCGGGGAAGCGCATAGCTCTTGCCGCATCGTTCCGCGGATCACCGTGTTTTCCGGGAGAGGTCTGGGGAGGGGCAAAGAACGTTGCATGGCGTCGATTGCTTTGCTAATGAACCACATTTCTTATGGTTCCGCGGCAGCAAGTGGGTCCGGGCACTGCCCGGTCAAAAAGGCGGCCTTCCCAACGTTCCCATCAAATGCCATAGCAAATGCGCGCGTTCTTAACAGAGCGCCGGTATAATGGTGTATAGAAGAGCGGGGGAGAGCCCCGCCGATTACGTGACCTGTACAGGAGAATGTCATGAGAAAGCAAGCAAAGGGCGAGAACAGACGGCCGAAGACGCCGCCCTTTCCGCTGCCCGATACGTTTTTCAGCCGCCGTCCGTTCTGGGGGCTGTTGTTGTGCGGCCTGGCGGTCGATCTGATCCTGGAGACGCTGTGCCGCCACTCGCTGCTCTCCGCGCTCCGGTTCGTGCTGACCTCGCCGCACCTCTTCCTTTATAACGCGCTGATCGTCGCGATGACGTATTCGTTCGTGACGGTGGTGCACCGGCGGGCGGTGGCGCTTTCGCTGGCCAGCTTTCTGTGGCTGGGGCTGGGCGCGGCCGACTTTGTGGTGACGCTGTTTCGCAGGACGCCGCTCTCGTTCATCGATCTGGTGCTGCTGCCCTATGTCAAGAGCGTCGTGACCTATTATGTCAGTCCGCCGCTGCTGATTCTGGCGCTCGCGGCGATTGCGGCGCTGATTGCGCTGGCGATCGTGCGGCTGGCGCGCTGCAGGCGATATGTCATTTCGCCCCGCCAGGCGATCTGCCTGCCCACCTACGCGCTGATCGTGTTCGCGCTGACCGTGTTCCTGATTCAGACCGGCCTGTTGCCCGACCACTACGACAACCTGATCACCGCCTACGAGCAGAACGGCTTTGCCTACTGCTTCACCCGCAGCCTGCTCGACCGGGGCATTTCCGAGCCGGAGACCTACAGCCCGGACGAGGTGGACGTCCGCGTGGAGGAAATCGCGCCCGAGGAGCAGGGGCAGGCCGACCTGCGCCCGAACATCGTGTTTGTGCAGCTGGAGTCCTTCTTCAGGCCGGAGCGCCTGAAGGGCATGCCGGAGGGCGAGTGCAGCCTGCCGGTGTTTTCCGCGCTGCTGGCCGACGGCCCGTCGGGCGGGCTGACCGTGCCCGTGTTCGGCGGGGGAACGGTCAACACCGAGTTCGAGGCGCTCACCGGCATGAGCGTGCGCGACTTCGGCACGGGCGAGTTCCCGTACCACACGGTGCTGCAGAGCATGCCCTGCGAGTCGATCTGCTATAACCTGCGCGAGCTGGGCTATACGTCCCACGCCATCCACGACAACACCGCCATCTTCTATAACCGCTTCAAGGTCTTCTCCAACCTGGGCTTTGATACCTTCACCTCGATCGAGTACATGAACGACGTGACGTACAACCCCATCGGCTGGGCGAGGGACGAGGTGATGCTGCCCTATGTGACGGAGGCGCTCGACTCCACCCCCGGTGCGGACTTTATCCAGGTCATCACCGTGCAGCCCCACGGCAGCTATCCCGACGACGAGGATCTGCCGCCCGCCGGCCTGGAGGCGGAGGGCTTTGAGGAGGAGGACGCGCGCCGCGCCTTCGCCTATTACCTGACGCAGCTGGAGGAGGAGGACGCGTTTATCGGCGAGCTGATGAAAGCGCTGAGCGCGCGCGCCGAGCCTACCGTCGCGGTGTTCTACGGCGACCACCTGCCCTCCTTCCCGCTGACCGACGATATGCTCGCCGATGGCGGCGTCTTCCGCTCCGAGTACGCGATCTGGAGCAATTTCGACCTGGGCAGCGAGAAAAAGGATCTTTACTCGTACCAGCTCTCCGCCTATGTCATGGGGCTGCTGGGCTTTGACAACGGTCTGCTGACCCAGCTGCACCAGCATTACCTGCGGGAGGGCGGCGACTATGCCGAGACGCTGCGGCTGATCGAATACGACATGATCTACGGCGATCAGACCGTCTACGGGGGCCATTCTCCCTATGAGCCGACCGACCTGCACATGGGTCTGGGCGAGATCCGCATCGATTCGCTGCGCGCGGGTGAGAAAATCCTCTCGGTTTACGGCGAAAACTTCACGAAGAGCAGCTATGTGTACGTCAACGGCGACCGCAGGTACACGGAGTTCGTCTCCCCCGGCGAGCTGCTCGCACTGGCCTCGGCCGAACCGGGCGATCTTGTGACCGTGGCGCAGCTGAGCAACGGCGAGCCGGTCGGCGAAACCGCGCCCTTCCCGGTCGGGTCGGAATAATACGAAGAACCTCCCGCTGCGGTTATTCGCCGCGGCGGGAGGCCAGCTTGTCAAAAAAGGTTTTGACAAGCTGGTGGACGGGGAAGCAAGCTCCCCGGCCAGGTGCCGCGGCTCAAATCT
>CAKUFB010000110.1 GCA_934647145.1 uncultured Clostridia bacterium | reverse complement strand
GCTGATGCTTGAAACGGGTATAAGAGTAGGCGAGTGTCTGGCACTTGACTGGAATGATGTGGATATTGAGAAACACAAGCTCCATATTCATAAGACGGTTGTGAATGAAGCGAATAAAGCTAAATCCTACATTCAGGAAAGTGCTAAAAGCGAAAGTAGCAATCGCATTGTACCGCTCTCGCCGCGAGCTGTTGAGATATTGAGAGAGCTGGCCGCAAAAAGTGAGACGGACTATCTGTTCTCTTGTAAGAATGGAACGCGTTTGGCTTATCGTGTTCTAATTGATTGGGAGAAGAGTGTGTGTGAGCGGGCAAGCGTCCCGTATCGTTCTCCGCACGCATTCAGGCACACTTTCGCTACTAATCAATTCTACAAAGGGACGAATGTTAAAGTTCTGTCAAATCTTCTTGGACACAATTCTCCAGATATAACTTACAAAACTTACATTCATCTCTTCGGTGATGGATTTAAGGAGATGTTAGCCGCAGTGTCGTGATAAACAAAAAACGCCTTGTGAGTTGAAGCAGAACTCACAAGGCAATAACACAATGGCAGGGGCAGTAAGATTCGAACTCACAACAAAGGTTTTGGAGACCCACGTGTTACCATTACACCATGCCCCTATACGTCAGAAAGCGAAACTCGCTCACCAACGAACGCTATTATAGCACATGAGCAGGCGTTTGTCAACACATTTCCGGAAATTTGCCAGGATAACATGTGCGGCATGAGAAACGCCCCGTTGCGGGCGCGGCGGCAGCCCGTCCGCGGGCATTCAGTCCTCCCTTGCGCCGGAGGCTGCATAGTACTGCGCCTGCGCGTGCCACAGCTCGGCATACTTTCCGCCCGGCTCGGACAGCAGCGCCTGATGGGTTCCCCGCTGCACGATCCTCCCCTCGTGGAAGACCAGTATCTCGTCGCAGAACCGGCAGGAGGCCAGGCGGTGGCTGATGTAGACGGCGTTTTTCCCGGCCGCGATCTCGCTGAACCGGCGGTAGACCTCATACTCGGACTCGGGGTCGAGCGCGGCGGTCGGCTCGTCCAGCACGATGAACGGCGCGTCCTTGTACAGCGCCCTGGCCAGCGCGATTTTCTGCGCCTCGCCGCCGGAAACCTCCACGCCCTCCTTGTCAAAGTCCCGGTACAGCATGCTGTCCAGGCCGTTTGGCAGCTTTTTCAGCCAGTCGCCCAGCCCCGCCTCTCTCAGGCAGGCCGCGGCCCGTTCCCGGTCATACTGCACGCCGGCTGCGACATTCTGACCCAGCGAGAAGGAAAACAGCCTGAAATCCTGAAACACCACGGAGAAGAGCGCCAGGTATTCGTCGTAGTCGTACTTGCGAATGTCCACGCCGCCCAGCAGGATCTCGCCCTCGGTCGGGTCGTACAGGCGGCACAGGAGCTTGATCAGGGTGGTTTTTCCGCTGCCGTTCATGCCCACGACCGCCAGCCTTTCGCCCACCCGGAAGCGCAGGCTGACGTGCCGCAGCGCCCAGGCGTCGGTATTGGGGTACTTGAACGACACGTCCCGGAGCTCGACGTCGTAGCGATTATCCTCCCGCTTTTCCACCGACAGCGAGCCCTGATACATGGGGTTGGGAAGGTCGAAGTAGGCAAAGAAGCGCTTCAGATAGCCGTGGTTTGTCCAGGAAAGCTGCAGCGCGCCCGCCAGCCTGGCCGAGGCCCCCAGCAGCAGCGCCGCGCAGGAGGCGTACTGCGCGATCGAGCCGACCGACAGCCTGCCCGCGAGCGCCGCCCGGATGAGCAGCAGATAGATGCCCAGCCGAAGCGCGTAGCTCGCCGCCGCGGCGATCAGCTCCAGTCCCGCGCAGCGCAGGTTCAGCGCCGCCTCCCGCTCGCACAGCCTGCCGTACAGCTCCTCCTGCGCGAACCGGGCGAGCGGCTCCTCCATGGCGTAGAGCCGAACGTCCATGCCGGTGGCGTAGTGCATGTAATAGTCCATATACCGGTTGAGCAGCGCGTTTTCCTTCACGCAGCTGGCGTAGAACGGCTCCTTTCTGCGCTCCACGCTCCTGCGCGACCAGATGGTCAGCAGGATGCTCAGCGCCGCGCCGCCCGCAAAGGCCGCCTTTGCAGCCGCCGTCAGCGAGCCGCCCAGCAGCAGCGGCAGCATCAGTATCGCCGCCGCAGCGATCTGAACGGCGCAGCGGGTGACGTCCTCCAGGCAGAGCAGCAGGTAGTACAGGTTATAGCCGGTCTGCGATTCGACCCGCGTCCGCTCCCGCATCAGCGCGGTCTGGTGATCCTCGATGGCGTCGCAGGGCAGCTGCATCGCCTTTTCCGCGTACATCCACTCGCGCCGCATCCAGAGCTTCCGGTCGCCGATCTGCCTTTGCGCGCGAATCCAGGCGGACAGCGCGCCCAAAAGCGCGGTCAGTCCGGCCAGCAGCGCGGCGTATGTCCACACTGTGCGCATTGGGGCTCTCTGCGCCAGCGCGTCGATCAGCCGCGCTGAAAAGTACACCGGCACATAGGGCAGCAGCGCGTCCACCAGGCTGCCCAGCACGGCGCTGATCACTCTGCGGCGGCTCAGCGCGCATAGCAGCTTCAGCGAGCGCCGGCTGATGGTCAGGTGCTCCCTCCAGGTCATGCCCGCTCCCCTCCCTTCGAATCGTCCGCGCGATACCAGCAGCTCTGCATTTCGTACAGCCGGGCATACTCGCCACCCAGCGCCAGCAGCTGCTCGTGCGTGCCCTCCTCGGCGACGCGCCCCTCCCGCAGCAATAAAATGCGGTCGCAGAACCGGGTGGAGGCCAGGCGGTGACTGATAAACAGCGAGGTTTTGCCGCAGGTCATGTCGCGGTACTGAAGGTAGATTTCGTTCTCGGCGATCGGGTCGAGCGCGGCGGTCGGCTCGTCCAGCACCAGCACCGGCGCGTCCTTGTACAGCGCCCTGGCCATCATCAGCTTCTGCGCCTCGCCGCCGGACAGCTCCACGCCCTCCTCGTTGACCTGCTTGTCCAGGCGGCTGTCGATGCCCTTGGGCAGGCTGTCCAGCTTCCTGCCCAGGCCCGCCCGGCGCATGCACGCCTCGGCGCGCGCCCTGTCCACGCCCTCGCCGATTTCCCCCGCCACCGTCTCGGCCAGCGAGAAAAACGCGGTGCGCGCCTCCTGAAAGACCGGCGAGAACAGGCGGTAGTAGTCCCTGAGCGGGAAGGCGCTCACCGGCACGCCGTCCACGCGGATTTCGCCCGACGCGGGCCGGTACAGCCCGCACAGCAGCTTGACCAGCGTGGTCTTGCCCGCGCCGTTAAGGCCCACCAGCGCCACCCGCTCCCCGGCGCGCAGCGTAAAGCTCACCTCGTGCAGCGCGTCCCGCTCCGCGCCCTCGTATCGGAAGCTCACCCGGTCGAAGGTAATCTCGGGCGCGTGCTTCAGGTGCTCCTCGATGCGCGCCTGCCCGCCCTGCTCGCGCTCCGGCCATTCCAGGTATTCCCTGAAGTCGCACAGCTTCAGGCTGGCCGCGTGCAGCTCCGTCCAGGCGCTCATGATGCCGCCGATATACGCGGCGAAGCTGGAAATCGCGGCGAAGTACAGCACGAACTGCTCCACGGTGAGCCTGCCGTCCAGCGACAGCCTGATCAGCACCACATATGCCGCCCCGTCCCGCACAAGAATCACGCCCAGCTCGGCCAGCCGCGCCAGCAGCTGCCGCGCGCTCAGCCTTTTGCGCCACATAAGGCTTTCGTCCAGTATGTCCCGCTCGATGCGCCGGAGCCACTCGCTCATGCCGTAGACGCGCACGTCCTTGGCGGCGGCAAAGTCGGCGGCGCGCTGGGAGATGTACCAGTGCCTGCTGTCCAGCGCCGAGCGCGCGGAGCGGGTCGAGTACTCGTATTTGTTGAAGGCGCGCAGGCACAGCCAGTTGACCGCGGGCGCGGCCGTCAGCAGCAGCATCAGCCAGGGACTGAGCGTCGAAATCACCGTGCCCAGCAGCGCATAGCACAGCGCGTTCTGCACGAGCTGCAGGCTCAGCCGGGGCATGTCGACCAGGGGCACGCCGCCGTTCCACATCATCGTCGCGTTAAACGCCCGCCGCTCCAGCTCGCGCATGCTCTTTTTCTCGTAGTCCTGATAAAAGCAGCGCATGCTCTTGCGCTGCAGCGCCATGGCCTGACGATAGCGGTACCGGTTCAGGGAATTGCTTCGCGCCGCGTCGCAGAACGCCCTGCACGCGTCCGCCAGAGCCGTCGCGCCCAGCAGCGCGCCCACCGCGGCCGCCGCCTGCGCAAAGGCCTGCCCGGTCGTGACCTGCGCCACCACCAGCGCGGGCAGGCGGATCTCCGCCCAGGCCAGAAACACCGCCAGCGGGACGCCCGCCGCCATCAGCAGAAGGCTCGCGGGCGTTTCCCTCAGCATCGCCCGAAAGCTCCATATCGCGTTGCTCCACGCGCTGCGGTACGGCTTTTTTGCCTCGTTCTTCATGCGCATCGCCCCCTTCGTGCCTCCATGATCGCACATTCCCGCGCCCCGCGCCAGACTTTTGGCACCAGCTGCATTCTGCCGCGCACGAATTGCGCGCCGGAACAGCAAACGGGAGGCCGCCCGAAAAAGCCGCCTCCCGCGTTTTTTGGTTCACTCCGCCGCCGGCACCAGAAACTCCGCGGTAAACGCGCCCTCCTCGCTGCCCAGCCGAATCCAGCCGTCCCGCTTTTTCAGGATGGCCTGCACCCGCCGCAGCCCGAAGCCGTGCGCGCCCGCCTTGCCCGTGCGAAACAGCGCGCCCTGCCGGGGCTTCTTTTCGCCCGCCGAGTTGATCAGGTAGAAGTACAGCATCCGCCCCTTCATGCGGATACTCAGGCGAAGAAACCGCTCGCCGGCCGCGCCGCGGCAGCCCTCCACGGCGTTGTCCAGCAGGTTTCCGACCAGCGTGCTCAGCTCCAGGTCACTCAGCGTCAGCCGGTCGGGCACGTTTGCCTCGACCGTCACGGCGACGCCCTCCGCTCGCGCCTGGGCCAGCTTGGCCGAAAGCACGGCGTCCAGCGTGACGTTGCCGGTCTTGAGCAGGGTGTCCACGCGCTGCAGGCTCCTGTCCAGCTCGTCGAGATAGGCCATCGCCCGGTCGATCTGCCCGGCCTCCAGCTGCCCCCGAATCGCCTGCAGGTGGTGGCGCAGGTCGTGCTTGAAGCCGCGCAGCTCGCGCTGGACGCTGCGCACCTCGTCCAGATGCCGCCGGGCCTGCTCCTCCTGCAGCGCCGCCAGTCTTCGATCCGTCGTTCTGAGCATACCGTTCCCTCAGTTTCTCGCGATAAACGCGCGGTTGATCTGGTCGTACTTTCCGCGCGCGAGCGGAATTTCCAGCCCGCCCTCCAGTGTGACCGACGCGCGGCCGATGCGCGCGACCGCCTTCAGGTTGACCAGGTACGAGCGATGCGCCCGGAAAAAGTCCTCGCTCAGCCGCCCCTCCAGGTCGGTCAGGCGCTCCCGGACGCGGTACTGCCCGCCTCTTGTCCGGATCGCCAGCTCGTGCAGGCAGGCCTCGACGCACAGGATCTCCGACTCGTACAGCCTGACCGTTTCGCCCCCGAGGCGCACAATGACATGCGGCGGCTCCACGGCCAGCCGTTCGGCCGCGCGGGAGAGCACCTGCCACAGCTTGCGCGCGGCCACCGGCTTGACCAGGTAGTGCAGCGCGTCCACCTCGTAGCCCTCGCCCACAAACTCACTGTGCGAGGTGACGAAGACGATCTCCGCCCGGCAGCCCTTCGCGCGCAGCCGTTTGGCCAGCTCCACCCCGCTCATGCCCTTCATTTCCACGTCGAGCAGCAAAATATCGCAGGGATCGGTCTCGCCGCGCGCAAACAGCAGCGCCTCCGCGCTCTCATAGCGCTCGACCGCGCAGCGCGTCCGCCTGTCCGCCGCCCATTCCTCAACCTGCGCCTGCAGCCGCGCCGCCTGCCCGGAATCGTCCTCGCACACCGCCACCCGCCAGCTCATCGGCCCGCTCCTTTCGCCGGTCAGGCCGGCCTATTCACCCAGAAAGCGCCGCGCGTTGCCCGAAAAGTACTTCTCGCGCTGCCCGGGCGCGACGGACAGCCGGTCGAAAATGGCCTGGTCGCGCTGGACGATCTCCCGGGCGTACGCCGGGCTGTAGTCGATTTCACAGTCGATGCCCAGCATCACGTTGTCCTCCAGCTCAAAGCCCGGATTGCGATACAGCTTTGTCAGCGCCTCCTCGCGATACAGAGGCGGCGTGCCGGGCGTGGCGTCGATGAACATCTCGGAGGTGGTCATGCCCTTGCGCTTCTGATAGGCCCAGCGCCCATAGACCGCCAGGCACTCGTCGCACCAGGGCCAGGAGATATGCGCCATCGCAAAGCGCAGGTTCGGAATCTGCGTCAGGGCCTCGAAGTTGGCCGGACGGTTGTAGTTCGAGGCGGGCCGCACGCTGTAGAGTATGCCCGAGTGGAAAAGCAGCGGCTTTCCCGCTTCGGCCGCGCGCCGCCAGACCTGCATCGGGCGCTCGTCGCAGGGATAGAAGTGGTCGCAGATGGTCTTGAAGCCTCGGACGCCGGCCTGAACGGCCCGGTCGACCTGCTCGAGCGCGTCCTCCTGCGTCGGGTCAATCCAGTAAAACGGGATGATTCGCTCGCTGCGGGCCGCCCAGTCCATGACCAGCTCCAGCCGCCGCGCGTCCTCCCGCACCGGCTCCTCGGTCAGGTGCGAGGCGGGCGGGTAGGACAGAACGATCGCGCGCTCCACGCCGGCCTCGTCCAGGCGGCTCAGAAAGTACTCGAGTGACACCAGCTTCCCCATCATGTGGCAGTGACAGTCCAGAAATTTCATCGTTTCACCCTCCTTTGCGCGGCCTGAAAGAGCCCGGCCGCCTCAGATAGCGGCGGCCAGGCTCACTTGTCTCCGGTCAGTCGGCCAGCGTGCCCATGGGATCCCAGGGCGCGAGCACGACCGGCTCCTTCTCAGCCAGGGCGGCCAGGTCGCCCAGGTACTCCTTCTCGACCGCCGCCTGATACACATACTGGTCAAACCAGCTGTCCGAGCAGACATAATAGCCCTTCGCGCCATTCTTGTCGCCCCAGCTGTTCTCAATCTTCCAGCGGGTGGGCTTGCCGTCCTCCAGCTGCACGCCGGTGAGCACCATGGCGTGGTTCATCGCGGAGAAGCCGTAGTCCAGCGCGTCCGCCTTGGAAATGGTCAGGTTCAGGCCGGTCAGCAGCTCCATGTCGTAGCTCTGATCGTCCCACACGCCGCGCTCGCGCTCGCCAAACTTGCCCACGTCGCTGCCGAACCAGACCACCTTGCCCGCCTGCATCTGAGCGATGATGGCGGCCTTGAACTCGTCCATGGTCAGGTTCAGGTGCCTGACCGTCCTGCCGCCCACCACGTTGCCCAGCAGCCGCACGGTGTAGGTCTGGTGATAGGGCTTGTCGGCCGTGGGCGCGTGGATGATGCTGACCGTCTTCTTCAGCAGGTCGCCCACGTATTTGTCGCGGAAGGTCAGCGGCGTCAGACCCTTTTCCTGGTGATACTGCTTGTCCTTGTCTACATACTCAAAGTCGAACGCCCTGGGCGGCTCGGTGTAGCAGCTGCACAAAAAGCCGTACACGTCCGCAAGCATGGCCTGCTTTTCAGACTGAATCGCCTCCTCGCACGCGCCTTGCCTGGCCATCTCGCGCAGCTTGACCGCGCAGGCCTTCAGGTTTCGGTTGAGTACGTGGTTCATGTTGCCGGTGTGGCAGGACTGGAAGGTCTCGTCGTACACGTCCTTGGGCACCACGCCGTACTTCTCTACGATGTTGGCGAACATGTCCCACTGGCCGCCGTCGTGCACGCCGGTCGCCAAAATAAAGGACACCGTGCGGTCGTCCGCGGGCAGGTCGGCGGTCTCCAGGATGCTCTCCAGGAAGTAATTCGCCCGCTCAAATTTGTCCCAGAAGGCCAGGTAGCTCTGCGAAAGCTCGAACGCGTCCAGGTTCAAATCCCTGGCAATCTTCTCGCGCAGCACGTTGGTCGCCGCAAACAGCCAGCAGCGGCCGCTCGCCTGCTGATTGGTCACCTCCAGCGTGGGGATTTCCAGCGAAAACTTCTGCCGCATCGCGAAAGAGGCGCGGGAGACATAGGCGACGTCGTTGAGCGCGGACTTGGACAGCGCCAGCGTGGCCAGCCGGCGCTCGGCGGACTGATTGTAGCGCAGCGACCAGGCGGAAAGCTGTTCGCAGGTCACAGGGGTCTGTTTCATGGTTAATCTTCCTTTCGTTTGCGTATTTCGCTCCCGAAACTGTCCGGGCGCAGGTGAATCGTACTGTATACAGTGTAGCGCCGCTGACCTCGATTGTCAAGTGCATTCGTGCAATCCGGGCGCCCGCGGGCCTGAAC
>CAKUFB010000109.1 GCA_934647145.1 uncultured Clostridia bacterium | reverse complement strand
TTTCCCGCCTCGTCGCGCACCAGGGCGGCGTCCATGCCCGAGCGCACCGGCACGATCAGCTCCTGCGCGGTCGGGTTGAACAGGGTAAGCGGCGTGCCGGCCTCGCCCGTCCACAGCAGACCCTCGACCTTGCCGCCCGTGGGCGCGCCGGTGTCGATCTGCCAGGCGATCGTCTGAAGCGCCTGATTGGCCGCCTCGTCCGCCGCGAACACCGCGCCGCCCAGCGCGCGCACCGCGTCCTCGCAGGCGTCGCGGATGACGCAGCCGCCCATCACGTCGTGGAACTGGTGGAAGCACACGGTCTTCCATGCGCGCGCGATCGGCGAAAAGTCCATGGGATACCCCAGCGCCTGCGCGAGCGTCAGGTACTTCTCCGCCGCGCCCAGCCGCTCCTCGGCCAGCCGGTTCAGGCGCTTGATCCGCGAAAGCGCGCTGTAGCAGCCGCTGGCGTGGTGCAGCAGCTCATCCTCAAGCGCGGGCAGCTTGGACGCGTCCAGCTCCTCGAAGAACCGGTCGGGCGAGGAATAGCCGTACTCGCCCGGCTCGGACTGGGCAATGAGCGCGTCCAGCGCGTCCAGATTGCGCCGGGTCGGGCCGCCGCCGTGGTTGCCCACGCCGTAGAAGCTCATGATCGGCTGGTTTTTCGCCAGCTTCGCCTCGGCTTGCGCCTTCTGTGCGGCCTCCTCGAAGGGGCGGGAGCAGTAGGGCTCGGGAATGCGGTACGCGGGGATACAGGTTCCGTCCGCGCCCTTCCACAGGAAGCTGCACTCCTCGAAGGGGAAGGTCTTCTCATCGGGCAGGCTGGGGCGCATGAACACATAGGCGGACAGGCCGCTCAGGCGGAGCAGCTGCGGCAGGGCGGCGCTGTGACCGAAGGAATCCACGTTGTAGCCCACGCGGGCGGTGCGGCCGAACTTCTCCAGGTAATAGCGCTGGGCGTACAGCGCCTGCCGGGCAAAGGACTCGGCCGAGGGCAGATTGCAGTCGGGCTGTATGCGCCAGCCGCCCGCGATGACCCAGCGGCCCTCGGCCACGCGCGCGCGGATCTCCTCGAACATGCCCGGATCGAGCCGCTCGACCCACTCATAGTACTGCGCGCCGGCGCAGGTGAACACGTAGCCGGGGTACTCGTTCAGGCGGTCGAGCGCGCTGCGGAAGGTGGACAGCACCTCCGAGCAGCCCTCCGTCCAGCGCCACAGCCAGACCGGATCAAGGTGCGCGTTGCCGATCAGGTGAACCTTCGTCATACATTCCTTCTCCTTTCGGAGCGTTTGTATCATTATACCATGCTCCATTTGAAAAAGCGAGAAGAATATTTAAGGCAACACCGCACAAATGAGGTGGTCGGCTGGCGAATGGATTTTTCGTCAAATGCAAATTTCGAAGGTTTACTGGAGGTAAATCGAGAAATCTACATGCCGCAGATGGCGGAAAAGGCATCGCCCGACGCGCCGCTGAATTGTGCGGTGGCGCCTTAGGGTATACAGGCATTCCTCTCTCTCGCCCACCCTATCCCCTGCCTCACCCTTTAAGAAACGGCTCCGATATGGCAAACGAATACCTGGGGCAGGCAGAATGAATAAGCAAGATCCGCCGAAATTCATTGATATGATGACGGACAGCTGTTCGATTCTATTGCCCTAAAAGCGCCTGGAATTCCTCCTGACTGACGACTCTGCCGTAGGATGATTGCTCGAAGGACTCCGCATATTGAACGCGCGCGCCCTTCTCCGAGCCGTACACCTCCAGCAGGCGGCGGCGTCTGTCGCCCTCCGCCGGAATGCAGAAGCGCTGATTCCAGCGCATGAGGTGCTGCCTGCGCTGCTCATCATTCAGCTTTGTGACGTCAAAGTCCTTCATGCCGTCCGACCAGGGAAGCCATTCGTAATACTGAGAACGATGGCAGTCCTGCATGGCCAGCTTTTCATCCAGTATGGAATCAATCTCCACAATCGCATCCGGACGGTGCGGTCTGGGCTCCTGAAAGCGATCGTAGCTGTAGGCGAACACAGGGCATTTTTCAGGAATTGGCGTGTCTTCGCAAAAATGCGGAACCATGCACACATAGGTGCAGTCCATTACCAGCTGAGCGGTTGCCCGATGATCAGGATGATAGTCGCAGAGCCGATGAGAAATGACCAGATCCGGCGTGAATCGCCTGATGACGCGAACCATCTCCTGACGGTTCTCGACGGATGGCTCCAGTCCGCAGTCATGGGGTAAAATTTCGTATTCGTCAAGGCCGATCCGTCTGGCGCATGCCTGCGCCTCGCGGTATCTGGTTTCGGCCGTTTCCTTTCTGGAAAGGGTCATGTGCCCGGTGTCACCGTTCGTTGCGGAGACGAACTTGACTGCGTGGCCGGCTCTTACTAGCTTTGCGGCAGTTCCACCAAAGACAATGTCCGCATCGTCTGGATGGGCGCCAATAAAAAGAATTCTGCTCATAGTTGTTCCTCCGGTTGATGACTCCGGGTCGGAGCGTTTCCACCTCGACCCGGCTGCAGTTTCTTACTTATTCACGATTCTGTTCAGAAGTTCAAGATGGTCGAAGTATCCCGCGTCGCGAAGCTCCTCAATAGCCTCGTCCCAATCGGTCTCCACATTTCTTCTGCCAATGACGAACTCGTTGAAAATGGCGCGTTCCGTCGACAACAGATCCGCGGCGTATTCATTGTACTCGGCGCTCTCGTCCGGAGACATGAAGATCGTGGGAGGCATATCGGTCAGCTCGTCCTTCAGGTCATTCCAGGTCTTGTTGAACACTTCGTCCTGATTGGCGTCGAACAGGCTGTAGCCGAAGTAGTCCGGATACAGACCCTGCCAGGACATGTACTGCACGCCGTAGCACGCGTTGAAGTCCTGCACGGAGGAAACGCCTTCCGGCATGATGCGGGACAGAGAACGATCCTCGTTCACAGTGTAAGACAAATCCTCGACGCCGTAGCAGCCCATCAGGGAGCCTTCCTCGGAGTACTGCCACTGATCCAGAAACGCAAGCACCCGCTCAGGCTCCGAGACCTTCGCGCCCACAACATTGCAGATCGAAACGCCCACATTGCCGTACACCTTGCTCTCGCCGCCTTCCAGCGCGGGGGTGGTGAAGGCTTCAAGAACGTAGTTCGGGTTCACCTGACGTCCGGAGGCGGTCATGGTGCTGGGACGGTTGAAGTAGTCCGTGGCGAAGAAGCCTTCCGAATTGATCAGCTTATCCTGCCAGGTAGTGGTGTTGTCCACGGCGTAGTTTGGATCCAGGAGACCTTCTTCATACAACTGGTGCATCCAACTCAGGAACCACTTGAAGTTCTCTTCATCCATCAGGGAGGTGAAGGCATGCTGCTCTTCGCTCCAGACGGCGTACTTGGTGCCGCACTTGGCCATGGGAGCCACCTTGATGCCCAGGCCAGGCGCAAAGACGTTCAGGATGAAGTCAAAGCTCTGGCGATTGATCCATGGATAGGAATCGGGATATGCTTCCTTCATTTTGGCCAGCGTGTCGTGCAGCTCCTCGAAGGTCTTTGGCATTTCCTCGATGCCCAGCTCCTGCATGATGTCCCGGCGGATGAAGGGATTGTAGTATGCCACGGCACCGACGTTGCCGGATGTCGTGATGGAGCTGCCCAGCGCGTAGATCTCGGTATCCGAATACCTGCAGAAGGCGCTGAGGAAGTCCAAGTCATCCATCGCCGCCTGGAAATTGGGCATGCAGTCGATGTAGTCCATCGCGTTGAGGAACAGACCCCTGGAGCCGTATTCGTTGGCCAGATCGCGGGTTACGTACATCAGGATGTCCGGAATATCGCCGCCGGCGATGATGGTTGCGCGCTTGGTATCCCAGTCGGCGTTCGGAACGAATCTCAGTTCCATCTGGATGCCGAATTTCTCCTTTGCCCACTTGGGCGTAACCCAGGTGTCGGGGTGGTAAAGCTCAGTATCATGCTCGGGCGAAATGACCGTGATGGTGATTTCATCCGCGGCATTCTGGGCGCTGGCAGGGATGGAGAGTGACGCTGCGATCACCATGATCGCAAGAACAAGGGACAGGTACCTTCCGAATGTCTTCATGTCAGTTTCCTCCTTTTTATTCCCATGGGCATGGGTTTGAGCGCGTTTCAAAGCCTCGAGCAGCAGCCTCGGTGTCTTTTGCCATTTCTGCACGGGAAAGCCGTGATTTCCCCGCCAAACCAGCCTCTCTCGTCGAAATCGGCGAAAAGGCCGCCTGAACCCGCGTCTCTCCTACTTTAAAGCGTACTCTAAAGCCGCTGTTCCTTCAGGCTTTTCTGTCCGTTTCTCAGTTGTGCCAAAAGCGCGTCGTATTCCTGCCGGTCTACAGGCAGCTCCACATCGCGTTTCGTGAAGTGCGAAAGCGTCATGGCGTTTGCCAGCTCCACAGCATGGATTCCTTCCGCGCCGGGCGCCAGCAGCGGCTTTCCCTGCTCGATGGCGTCCGCAAAATTCTCCCAGATTTCTTTTGCTCCGCCCGAGGAAAAACCGGCCGTAGAAAGCTCCTCCTCCTCAGCGTGTGCCTCCGGGAAGGCGGCTTCTCCCGCCAGCATCTCAGAGACGCTCTGATCGAGTCTTCTGAGCAGAATATACTGGCCGTCTTGATCCACGCTGGTGATCAGGGTACCCCTGTCGCATACGATTTCCACCCGATCCTCACCCGGCGCTTCTCCCGTGTTGGCATAGAAGCGGATCGGGAAGCCGGCTTTCGTCTGGATCACCGCATACACCTCGTCCTCCACCTCGATGTCGTGCATGCGGATGGATAGCCTGGCCGTAACGCTCTTCATTTCGCCGAACCAGTGGTAGAGCAGATCCAGATTATGCGGCGTCTGATTCATCAGTATGCCGCCGCCTTCGCCTTGCCAGCTGCCGCGCCAGGCCTGGCCTTCATAATAGGCCTGAGCGCGCAGCCAGCGCGTACAGACGCAGTCCACGCGAATGATGTCGCCCAGACGTTTTTCTACCATCCATTCTCTCACCTTCTTCACTCGCGCCTGTGTGCGCATGGAGAAGTTGGTGCAGAATACTTTGCCGGACTCCGCCGCGGCTCGAATCAGCGCATCGATCTTGGCGACGGTTTCGGAAAGCGGCTTTTCGCACAGGCAATGCAGACCGTGCTTCAGCGCATACTCAGAAATCTCCGCGTGGCAGGGATGCGGCGTGGCTACAACCACAGCCTGGCACAGCCCCGAATCCACCAGCTTCCGATAATCCGCAAACAGCGCCGCGCCCTGCGCGTCAGCCGCGCGCAGCTTAGCCTCGTCCGTATCGCACAGGGCAGTCACCTCAAAGCGCTCTGGTATCTGCCTGAGGAATCCAATATGCCGGCTGCCCATAATGCCTGTGCCAATCACGCCCACCTTAATGCTCATTGCTCATCCCTCCTTATTGAATTGCTCTTCGCAGACTATCCCTTCACCGAACCGATCATAATCCCCTTGACAAAGTATTTCTGCACAAAAGGATATATGCACATAATCGGAAGCATAACGACCATCATGCAGGCAGCCTTCATCGTGTCCGAATTGGTGGCTATATCCATGTCGTTCGTGGCGCCCGCGCCCAGGTCTGTCAGCGAACCCTGCAGCACGATTGTGCGCAGCAGAATCTGCAGGGGATACATAGTATCATCGTTCAGGTAAATCAATGGCTGAACATATGCATTCCAGATTCCTACGGCGAAGAACAGTGCGAGAGAAGCGTAAATTGCCTTGCTCAGGGGCACATAGATACGTACCAGCACCCCTTCGTCCCGCATGCCGTCGATCGTGGCCGCCTCTTCCAGCTCGATGGGGATGGCTTCGAAATTCGTTCTGAGCACAATCCCGTAATAAACCGAGACCATGCCGGGAACGACCAGCGCCCAGAGGGTATTCATCATTCCCAGCCCCTTCACGACCAGGAATGTAGGGATCATGCCGCCGTTGAATATATTCGTGAAATAGAACAGGAAGGCAAAGACGCGTCTCCCCCTGAGTCTTTTCTTGGAAAGGGGATAGGCCAGAAGAGTCGTGCCGAGTAGCTGCAGCACAGTGCCCACAAGCGTATAGACAATGGTGTTTCCATATGCCCGGATCACCTTACCCGTCATGAAGACCTGCTTATAGGACTCCAGCGAGAACTCCACGGGCCACAGGAACACCTTGCGCGCGGAAACGGCCCGTGCGCTTGAAAACGAGATGGCCACTTGATACAGCAGAGGATAGATGAAGCCCAACAGCAGCCCGGTGAGCAGCAGCGTGTTTACAATGACGAAAACCCTATCGCCTGCCTTTTTATATTGCACTGACATTTTCTTTTTTCCTTTCATCGCTACCCGCTGGCTTACCACAGGCTTATATCCGCCACCCTTCGGCTTGCCAGGTTAAACAGCGTGATGAGCGTCAGGTTCAGCACGCCTTGCACCATATCCACCGCCGAGGAATACGAATAGTTCAACTGCAGCATGCCCTGCTTATACACAAATGTGCCGATAATCTCCGAGGCCGATACGTTCAGATCATTCTGCATCAGGTACGCCTTTTCAAAGCCCACGGACAGCAGACTGCCGATCTTCATCAGGAAAAGCACCGTAATAGTAGGCAAAATGCCTGGCAGCGTGACGTGCCACATCTTCCCGAAGCGACCCGCCCCGTCCACTTCTGCCGCCTCATATAATTCCGGTGCGATGCCGGTCAGCGCGGAGATGTACAATATGGCGCTGTAGCCCAGGGTTGACCAGATGCCAGAGACCACATACATCGGCACGAAGTACTTCGGCTCGCTCTGAAACATGATTTTGTCATGACCGAGCGACGCAATCACTTCGTTCACGATGCCGGTTGTGGGAGAAAGCAGTTGGTTCATCATGCCAATCACGATGACCGTAGAGATGAAATGAGGAAGATAGCTCACGGACTGCACCAGCTTCTTAAACCGCTCGTTGGAAAGTTCGTTGAGCATCAGCGCGAAAATGATCGGCGCTGGGAAACCGAATAGCAGCGAGAAGAAGCTCACCTTCAGGGTATTCGAGAAGATCAGGCCGAATTTTCGGTATGAAAACAGCTTCGTGAACCACTTCAGACCAACCCATGGACTACCCAATACTCCGTCCACGAAATTGTAGTTTTTAAAGGCAATGATGAGGTAAAAAATCGGTACATACCGAAAGATAAATACCACCGTCATGGGAACCAGCAGCATCAGATAAAGAATCCGGTCTCTTTTCAGATCGCGGCTGAGTCTTCCCGGGGGCTGGACAGTATTTTTCGACATTGCGTACACCTGCTTTCGTCCTGTTATCCAATCACCAGCTCCGCGGCCTGTTTCATCTCCAGCAGCTTACGCAAACTGGCAGGAACTCCCTGTTCCTCGGGCGTGTACCGATCCGCCTCGTACTCTAGCGAGCAGTAGCCTACATAATGATCCCGCTGCAGACGATACATGAACTGACGCAGAGGCACCATATAGCCTTCTCCGGCAACTGCGCCCACTAACCTTCTTCCGGTTTCCGACGGCGCCGCCTGGAAGCTCTTCACATGTACGTGAGCGATTCTGTCCTTCAAAACCTCATAGGCTTTGAGTGGATCCTCGGACTCGTCCATGTTGTTCGCAAGAAAGTTGGCCACGTCAAAGGTCACGCGGAAGCTTTTTGAGTCGTATCGTCGGCAGAGGTAGTCCATCTCAGCGCTGAGACCGGGTAGTCTGCCGTGATTCTCCAGCGCCAGTACCACGCCCTCCTGTTCGGCGACAGGTACCAGCTCGTCGAAGGCGCGCGCGACCATCTCCATCGCATCTTTATAGGAAACGCCCTTTTCTCCCCCGCAGTCTTCATAGTAGCCGCCGAACACGCGCAGACAAGGCGCGCCAAGCTCCGCCGCAGTGACAATGACTTTCTTCACTCGAAGCAGCATCATCCGAAACATCTCGGGGTCTGTCGTGACGAAGTTATTGCCCGTGGCATACGCGGAAAGAGCCAGACCAAAGGAGTTCATCCGCTGAACGACGCTGCGTACCTGGATCTCAAAGTCCTGCCAAAACCAGGGATACGCCTCCACATCGAGCAGATCGCTGCCCTCAGCACCCGACTGCGCAATCAGGCGGAAGTAATCATCCTGGGTTTTTCCTGCCTTGATGGATGCGCTGTAGCTGATAGGTGTACAAGAAATTTTCACGGTAAATCCCTCCATTCGGTTTTATTAAACGTTTAATGTGCCGCGCAAACACTTCACTTTCCAAGTGCCCTTAAGGGAAAAGCATTGCTTCAAATAATCAACGCGGCAAGTGAACGTCGCAGAAGTGTGGATAGTAAACGTTTAATGCTTCAAAAAACGTAACAGGAATCAGCCAAGATGCTTTACTGCATCATTCCACAGCAGCAGTTTAGGCTTGACC
>CAKUFB010000108.1 GCA_934647145.1 uncultured Clostridia bacterium | reverse complement strand
GCGAGGAAGACCTCGAGCATGTCCTGAAAGGAGTCGGCCAGGCGCGCCTGAGGCAGCCCGGCAAGCGGCATCCAGAACACGCGCCCCTCGTCGGAGGAATGCACTTCTCCGGTGAAGCGGCTGGCGCGGTAGAGCAGCACGACGTAGCGGCGGCCGTCCTGAAACTGCTTCACGCCGCACAGCGCGGGATTCTCGACGGTCAGACCGGTCTCCTCGTACACCTCGCGCACGGCGGCGCGCACAAAGGATTCACGCGGCTCGACATGCCCGCCCGGGAAGACGATGCCCGGCCAGTTTTTGTCGGCGCGATCCTGCACGAGCACATTGCCCCGGCCGTCCTCGACCATGCACATGACGGTAAACTCAGCCGGTTCGGTTCGAGACATATGATCACTCCTTCGTATTTTTCATGCTCACGCGCAGCAGGTCGAGCGCGTACAGGCAGGTCATGGTGCGCACGCGGGTGCGGTCGCCGCGCAGCTTCAGTGCCCTGACGACGGCGCCTCGCCTGCCCGCGCAGGCGATATAGACCGTGCCCACCGGCTTTTCAGGCGTGCCGCCGTCCGGCCCGGCAATGCCCGTGGTGGCAAGCGCCCAGTCGGCGCCCGACGCCCGCAGGCATCCCTCGGCCATCTCGCGGGCGCACTGCTCGCTGACCGCGCCGTGAGCGCGCAGCGTCTCGCCCGATACGCCCAGCAGGCGCTGCTTGGCCTCGTTTGAATAGGTGACGTAGCTCTCGCAGAGCACCGCGCTCGCGCCGGGCACGTCCACCAGGCGGCTGGCCAGCATGCCGCCGGTCAGGCTTTCGGCCACGCTGACGGTCTCCTTTTGCGCCGCCAGCATTTCGACGACGGTTTTCGGCATGGACGCGTCCAGCCCCTCGGCGTACACGCTCTCGCCCAGCCGCGCGCGGATCTCCTTTTCCAGCGGCTCGAGCAGCGGCGCGGGATCCACGTCCTTGCCGCAGCGCACGGTCAGGCGCGCCGTCACCTCGCCGGGCGCGCAGTACAGCGCCAGCGTCGGGGACTGCCAGTGGAACAGGTCCATCAGCCTGGTCTCCACAATCGACTCGCCGACGCCCACGATGTGCAGAAACCGGCTGGCAATCACCTGGTCGGACAGCGACAGCAGGTAGGGCTCCAGCTGCTGCTCGTACATGTCGATCAGCTCGTGCGGCGGCCCGGGCAGCACGGCGACCCGCTTGCCGTCCTTCTCGGCAATGCAGCCGGGCGCGGTGCCCTTGCGGTTGGGCATCAGGCGCGCGCCCTCGGGGAAGTCGGCCTGGCGAAGGTTATTCGGGGTCATCTCGCGGCCGGTGGACTCGAAGTAGCGGCGAATGCCCTCGACCACCTCGTCATGGCGCACCATGGGCAGGCCCAGCGCCTCGGCCACCATCTCCTTGGTCAGGTCGTCCTCGGTCGGCCCCAGGCCGCCGGTGGTGATGACCAGGTCGGCGCGGGAAAGCGCCTCTCGCACCGCCTCCTTCACGCGGCCGGGGTTGTCGCCGACCGTGCTCTGCCGGTACATCGTGATGCCCAGCGCGGCCAGGCGGCGGGCCAGGAACTGCGCGTCCGTGTTGACGATCTGCCCCATCAGCAGCTCCGTGCCGACGGACACAATTTCCGCGATCATGAAAATGCGCCTCCTATGTATTGTGTATATAACATGTTTAGGTTTCTCAGTCAGAGGAAGAAGCCTCAGACGCAAGCCCCGTTGCCCTTGTGGGGCTGTTTCCCCGAGTCTTCCGACCACGGAGAATTCGGGAAGTCCAATTTATGCTTCCCGGATTCGTGTTCTGTCCGGCGGCAGCAAGTGCGTGCAGGCTCAGCCTGCCTGCGAAGAATCTGGAGGCTCTAATCTATGGCCGACAGATTCGTGTTCTGTCCGGCGGCAGCAAGCGGCAGTCGGCCCTGCCGACCGGCAGCAAGTGGCTCCGGGCACCGCCCGGCGAAGAATTCGGGAAGTTCAATTTATGCTTCCCGGATTCGTGTGGCCTCCGCGGCAGCCAGTGGAACCGGGCACTGCCCGGCGGAGAATTCGGGGACTCCAATCTATGGTTCCCGGATTCGTGTGGCCTCCGCAGCAGCCAGTGGAACCGGGCACCGCCCGGCGGAGAATCTGGAGGCTTCTAATCTATGGCCGACAGATTCGTGTTCTGTCCGGCGGCAGCAGGTGGCTGTCGGCCCTGCCGACCGGCAGCAAGTGGCAGTCGGCCCTGCCGACCGGCGCTAGCACCGCCTGCAGGCTCAGCCTGCTACATGTGCTTCCAGTCGATGACCGACTGGTTGCCGCGGATGTAATCGACGCAGGAGAGCACGGCGAGTGCGAGCGCGATCCACATGCACACGTTGGCCAGCACGACGCCGAAGGTGCCCATGAAGCCGTCGTAGACGCCGAAGGGGACGCACACCATGCTCAGCAGCACGGCGATTGTCTGCATGACGGTCTTGTACTTGCCCAGCTTGCCCGCGGCGATGACCACGCCGCGCGACGCGGCCAGCATGCGGAAGGCGCTGATGATGAACTCGCGCGCGATGAACACCATGCACACGCCGGCGTGCATGCGGCCCTGCGCCACCAGAAAGAGCATGGCGGCGGTGATCAGGCACTTGTCTGCGATCGGGTCGAACAGCTTGCCGAAATCGGTCACCTGATGGTTCCTGCGGGCGAGATAGCCGTCCAGCAGGTCGGTCGCCGAGGCGGCCAGGAAGACGATCACTGCCAGCCATTGCGTCCAGGTGCGCGACACGGAGATGAGCGCGCAGAACACAGGCACGAGCAGCAGGCGGAGAATCGTCAGCTTGTTGGGCAGGTTGATCTGTTTGAATCGTTCAATCAGCTGTTTCATTGTTGTATCGCCTCCCCTGTCAGATCGTATTCGCTCGCCCCGGTGATGCGCACAGGCACGTATTCGCCCGGCTTGAGCTTCTTTTGAGAGGTGAAGAGCACCTTGCCGTCCACCTCGGGCGCCTCCATCATCGAGCGCCCATAGTATCTGCCGTGCCGGAAGCCCTCGACCAGCACCTCGCCCGTTTCGCCCACGCGCGAGCGCATAACCTCGGCGGAAATCTCCTGCTGAAGCAGCATCAGCCGATCCAGGCGCTCCTGCTTGACCGCCTCGTCAATCTGGCCGGGCATCGCGGCGGCCGGGGTGTTTTCCTCCGGGCTGAAGGCGAACGCGCCCAGCCGGTCGAAGCGGGTCTCCTTCACAAAGTCGAGCAGCTCCTCGAATTCCTCCTCGGTCTCGCCCGGAAAGCCCACGATCATGGTGGTGCGCACGGTAATGCCCCGCCGCCTGCACCCAGCAAGAAGCCGCCTGATCATCTGACTGTCGCCCCGGCGGTTCATCGCCCTGAGCAGCCGGTCGTTGATGTGCTGCAGCGGCAGGTCGAGGTACCTGGCGCACTTGGGCAGCGATGCGATCGCGTCCAGCAGCTCGTCGTTCACCGTGTCCGGATAGCAGTAGAGCACCCGCACCCAGTGGATGCCCTCGATGGCCGACACGTCCGCGAGCAGGCTTTTGAGCAGCAGCGGTTTTCCCTCAAAGTCGCTCCCGTAGCGGGAGGTGTCCTGCGCGATGAGCGTCACCTCGGTCACGCCCTTTTTCGCCAGCTCGCGGCACTCCTCCACGATGTCGTCGTAGGGCCGGGAGCGATACCTGCCGCGAATCAGCGGGATGGCGCAGTAGGCGCAGCGGTTGTCGCAGCCGTCGCTGATCTTGACGTAGGCCGAGTAGGGCGGCGTGGTCAGCACGCGGTCGCTCTTGTAGAAGCGGTCGCCCTCGCCGACGGCCAGCGGCCGCTCGCCCTTTTGCGCCTCGTCGATGACCTCGAAGATGCGCTTGTAGTCGGCCACGCCCATGAAGCCGTCCGCCTCGCCCAGCGCCTCGCGGAGCTCCTCGCCGTAGCGCTGCGCCAGGCAGCCGGTGGCCAGCAGGAGCTTCAGGCGCCCGGTCTGCTTGTACTCGGCCATCTCCAGCAGCGTGTCGATCGATTCCTCCTTGGCCGACTGGATGAAGCCGCAGGTATTGACGATGATGATCTCGGCCTCCTTCGGGTCGTCGACGATCCGGTAGCCCTTTTCGCGCAGCTGGCCCAGCAGCATTTCGGAATCGACGCGGTTTTTCGAGCATCCCAGGGAAACCAGTCCCACAGTTTTCACGTTCGTGTTCCTCCACATATTTTACTGTTCTTATTGCCTGTCGTCGCCGTACAGGGCGTTGTACTGCTCGCGGGTCATGAGCACCTGGCGGGGCTTCGCGCCCTCGGACTGGCTGACCACGCCGCGCTCGGCCATGTCGTCGATCAGCCGGCCCGCGCGGGCGTAGCCGATGCGCAGCCGCCGCTGCAGCATGGAGATGGACATCTGGCCGGCCTCGACCGCCATTTCGATGGCCTGGGGCAGCAGCTCGTCCGCGCCCGAGTCCTTGTCGTCCTCCGCGCCCGGATCGGGCGCCTCGCCGTCGTCCGGGCGGTTCATGTGGTCGATCACGTCCTCGTCGTAGTCCGCGTCGTGGCGGGACTTGATGTACTCCACGATGCTGGACACCTCCTCGTCGCTGACCCACGCGCCCTGCACGCGCTGCATCTTGTTGTTGCCGTTGGGCGCGAAGAGCATGTCGCCCCGGCCCAGCAGCTTCTCCGCGCCGCCCACGTCGAGTATCGTGCGGCTGTCCACGTAGCTGGAGGTGGTGAAGGCGATGCGCGCCGGAATGTTGGCCTTGATCGTGCCGGTGATGACGTTGACCGACGGGCGCTGGGTGGCGATGACCAGGTGAATGCCGGCCGCGCGGGCCAGCTGCGCCAGGCGGCAGATCGCGTCCTCGACCTCGCCGGGCGCGACCATCATCAGGTCGGCCAGCTCGTCGATGATGATGACGATCTGCGGCATGGGCTTCTCGTCGGGGGCGAGCGAGGCGTTGTAGCCCTTGATGTCGCGCACGCTGCGCTCGGCGAACTTGCGGTACCGAATCGTCATCTCGGCCACCGCCCAGTTGAGCGCGCCCGCCGCCTTCTTGGGGTCGGTCACGACCGGGGTGAGCAGGTGGGGGATGCCGTTGTAGGTGGACAGCTCGACCACCTTGGGGTCGACCATGATCAGGCGCACCTCGTCGGGGGTGGCGCGGTAGAGGATCGAGCAGATGATGCAGTTGATGCACACCGACTTGCCCGAGCCGGTCGCGCCGGCGATCAGCACGTGGGGCATCTTGGCGATGTCGCCCACGATGCAGCGCCCGCCGTTGTCCTTGCCCACGCCGAAGGCCAGCCGGGAGGGGTTCTTGCGCGCCTCCTGGCTCTCGAGCACCTCGCGCAGGGGCACGACCTCGACCGTGTCGTTGGGAATCTCGATGCCCACCGCCGCCTTGCCCGGAATGGGCGCCTCGATGCGCACGCTGGGTGCGGCCAGGTTGAGCGCGATGTCGTCGGCGAGCGCCGTAATGCGGCTGACCTTGACGCCCGGGGCTGGATACACCTCGAAGCGGGTGACGGCCGGGCCGTGGGCGATGCCGGTCAGCTCGACGCTGATGCCAAAGCTCTTGAAGGTCTCGATCAGCTTCTGCGCCTTCTTCTGGTCGGCCTGCTCGTTGTTGTTGGCCCTGGCGGGTTTGGGCGCGGAGAGCAGATCGACCGGCGGGTAATTGTACTCGATCAGCTCGACCTTCTGCGCGAATTCCTCGTGCGGGTCGTTCAAAATCGGCGTGCCGTCCAGCCTGCGCTCCGGCTCGAGCTTCAGCGGCTGAACGTCCGAGGCATAGCTGTCCGGGGGCAGTATGTCCTTCACCGGCTGGCCCAGCACCCTGCGGCGGCGCTCGCGCTCGACCGGCTTCTCAAGCGCCGAAGCGGAGGGGAAGGCGACCGGCTCCTCGTCCGTCTCGTCCGCCTGAGCCGCTTCCTCGTCCTTTTCGGGCTCGTCGTCCTCATCCTCCGGCTGACTGACCGGGCTGCCGAACAGCGGCGAGGGCTGGTCGTCGTCCTCGTCGTCAAAGGAGAACAGCGCGGGCTTCGGCGCGGCCGGCCGTTCTTTTTCAGGCTCCGTTTCCGGTTCGTATGTGTCTTCGGCGGGCGCTTCCTCTTTCTCCGGCGCTTCTTCAGGCTCAGGCTGCGCCATCGCTTCGGGAATATCCTCGGGCGCTTCCTCTTCCTCGTCCTCCTCGTCCGGCGCGTTCACCGGCAGGGGACGCAGCGTGCCGTCCGACACGGGAGCCGCCGCGACGGGCGGGATGTCCTCGATGGGAGAGGGAATGTCCTCCGGCTCCTCCTGCGGCTCCTCCTTTTTGTGGAACAGGCGGGACATGAAGCCCTGCTTCGGCTGGTCGTAGAACTCGTCCTGCGCCTCGTCCTCGAAGGGATCGGACACGTCGGGCGCGGCCGGCTCCCCGGGCGCGGCGGAGAAGGCGGTTTCGGGCGTGATGGCCTGCCCGCCCATGATCTTTCGCTCGCGCCTGCTTTTGTTTTTCATGTATTCGGGTACCTCGAGCGGCTTGGCGCCCTTGCGGATAATCAGCTCGCCGGGGTCGCGCGCGGGGACGGGCTTTTTAGGCGACAGCGGCTTGTCCCAGTCGCCCCAGTCGCCGCCCTGCGCCTGCTGCTCGGCCAGCCGCTGTGCGCGAGCCTGCTCGTGCAGCTGAACGCGCTCCTCGCGCTTCTGGCGGTACTCGGCCCGCCCGTTCTCGAAGCGCTCGCGGGCCTGCTCGCCCAGCCTCCTCAGGGAAATCTGCTTGATCCATACCACGCAGCCCGCAAACAGGAAAAACAGCGCGATCAGCCCGGTCCACTGGTTGCCCAGCAGGCTGTAGGCCGGGTAGGCGAGCAGCGCTCCCAGCGCGCCGGTGCCCTTGCGGGTGAAGAAGGATTCCTGGATGAAGTTCAGGTAGCTGTCCACGCGCATGGCCAGCAGCAGCTCCTTCGCGTAGAACACGTGTACCATCGCAAAGGCCAGCAAAACCGCCACGAACATGAGCAGTATGCGGCCGGTGTCGTACTTTTTCTTTCCCGCAAAGCCCACCAGTATGCCGATCCACGCGAGCAGCGCCGGCAGAAGCCAGGAGAACACGCCCGCCAGCCCCAGCAGCAGCGCCTTGAAGGCGTTGGTCGCCGCGTCTCCCGTAATCAGTACCGCCAGCGACACCGCCGCCAGACCCACCAGACCCAGACCGATCAGCTCGGTCGCCGAGATACCGGATGCGGCCTGCTTCTGACCATCCTGTTCCCGGGTCTGCTTTGCGCCTGCGCGGGGCTTGCCCGTCGTCTTTTTCTGAGCCGCCATGAAATGCCTCCCATATCTCGAAGCGAGGATGCTTCATCCTCATATTATATGCCATAATCTGAATGCATATTTTACCTTCTACCATTATACATCCCCTGCGTAAAGAACGCAAGTACGGCGGGCGGCGCGAGTTTGAATGATTCGTCAATGCCCTGCGCGCCGGCTTGCGCGCGGAAAAGCCGCGGAACGTAGACAGGCGCCCCTCAGGCAGGCCGCCCGGAGAAGCGCCTTTTCTCTATGGATCTCAATGACCGCAATAGCAACCGGGTGCAGGCTCAGCCTGCCGAACCCCTCAGTCGCTTCCAGCGACAGCAGGTGGCTCCGGGCACCGCCCGGCGAAGAAATCAGCCGCTCCAATGTATGGCGGCTGATTTCTTGTGCTGTCCGGCGGCAGCAGGTGGGGCAGGCAGTGCCTGCCGAACAAACTTCGGTGGGGGTCTGGGGGAGCGCGAAGCGAAGCGGAGCCTCCCCCAGCCGAGGCGGCAGCGCCGCCCTGCAATCCGCAGGGAATCCTGCGGATTCGCAGAATTCGGGAACTCCAATGTATGGTTCCCGAATTCGTCGACAGGATGCGCGGCAGCAAGTGGCCGTCGGCCCTGCCGACCGGCAGCGCCGACCGTCAATCTGCGGAGAAGTCCGCAGATTTGAAGAAATCAGCCGCTCCAATGTATGGCGGCTGATTTCGTGTGCTGTCCGGCGGCAGCAGGTGGCCGTCGGCCCTGCCGACCGGCAGCGCCGACCAGAGTTTTCCGGAATTTCCGGAAAACCGAAGAAATTGGGGACTCCAATCTATGGTCTCCAATTTCGTGTTCTATCCGGCGGTAGCAAGTGGCTCCGGGCACCGCCCGGCGAAGAAATCAGCCGCTCCAATGTATGGCGGCCGGTTTCGTGTGCTATCCGGCGGCAGCAAGTGGGTGCAGGCTCAGCCTGCCGGCAGCAGGTGGCTCCGGGCACCGCCCGGCGAAGAAATCAGCCGCTCCAATGTATGGCGGCTGGTTTCGTGTTCTATTCGGCGGCAGCAGGTGGGGCAGGCAGTGCCTGCCGGACAAACTTCGGTGGGGGTCTGGGGGAGCGCGAAGCGAAGCGGAGCCTCCCCCAGCCAGACCGAGTCGGCAATGCCGACCAGAGTTTTCCGGAATTTCCGGAAAACCGAAGAAATTGGGGACTCCAATCTATGGTCCCCAATTTCGTGTTCTATCCGGCGGCAGCAAGTGGGTGCAGGCTCAGCCTGCCGGCAGCAGGTGGCAGTCGGCCCTGCCGACCGGCAGCGCCGACCAGAGTTTTCCGGAATTTCCGGAAAACCGAAGAAATTGGGGACTCCAATCTATGGTCCCCAATTTCGTGTT
>CAKUFB010000107.1 GCA_934647145.1 uncultured Clostridia bacterium | reverse complement strand
CCCCCACGCAGCGCCCTGAAACCTTTAGGTTTAAGGGCGCTGCGTGGGGGTGTGGGGGCGTTGTACGCCCCCGCCTGTGCCACTGTGACCGCCTAAGCGGTCACAGCGGCATCTCGGTCATCTGGCGCAGGTTGAGCAGGCGGTCGATTTCCTCGCGGGAGAGGTGGGCGGAGTCGCGGGCCACCTCGCAGACCGGGCGATTGGTGGCGAGGGCCTCCCTGACGAGGGCGGCGGCGCGGGCATAGCCCAGCACCGGGCACAGCGCGGTGACGATGCCGGCGCTGGAGCGAACCAGGCTCAGGCAGCGCTCGCGGTTGGCGGTGATGCCGCGGATACAGTTGACCTCGAGCGTGCGGGCGGCGTGGGTCAGGCATTCGATCGATTCGAACAGGCAGGCGAACATGACCGGCTCGAAGGCGTTGAGCTCGAGCTGGCCGGCCTCGCTGGCCATGCAGATGGTCGTGTCGTTGCCCGCGACCCTGAAGGCCACCTGGTTGACCACCTCGGGGATGACCGGGTTGATCTTGCCGGGCATGATCGAGGAGCCGTTCTGCCGGGCGGGCAGCACGATTTCGCCCAGGCCGGTCTTCGGGCCGCTGGAGAGCAGCCGCAGGTCGTTGCAGATCTTGGACAGGTTCATGGCGCAGGTCTTGAGCGCGCCGGAAAGCGCGGTGAAGACGTCGGTGTTCTGCGTGCCGTCGATCAGGTCGCGCGCGCGGGTGAGCGGTATGCCGGTGAGCCCGGAGAGGATGGGCAGGACGCATTTGAGGTATCCGGGCGCGGCGTTGAGCGCGGTGCCGATGGCGGTGCCGCCCAGGTTGACCGTGCGCAGCGCCGACTGCGCCTCCTGAAGCCTGGAAAGGTCGCGGCGCAGCACGGCCTCGTAGGCGCGGAAGCTCTGCCCCAGGCGCATGGGCACCGCGTCCTCCAGCTGCGTGCGGCCCATCTTGAGCACGTCGTCGAACTCCGCGCCCTTCTCGAGCAGCGCCTCGCACAGGCTGGAGAGCGCCTCGAGCAGCCGGTCGGTCAGCATGTGGGCGGTGAGCTTGCCGGCGGTGGGGTAGACGTCGTTGGTGGACTGGCCCAGGTTTACGTGATCGTTCGGGTGAACGAAGGCGTACTCGCCCTTTTCGCGGCCCAGGATCTCCAGCGCGCGGTTGGCGATCACCTCGTTGGCGTTCATGTTGGCCGAGGTGCCCGCGCCGCCCTGGATGCAGTCCACGATGAACTGATCGCGCAGCCTGCCCGCGAGAATCTCGTCGCAGGCGGTGAGTATGGCCTGAGCCACGGCCGGCTCGAGCGTTCCCGCCTGCAGGTTGGCCTGACAGGCGGCGCGCTTGATGCGCACGATGTTATCGACGAGCGCCGGGTGCATGCCCCGCCCGGTGATGGGAAAGTTCTCCCGGCCGCGCATGGACTGCGCGCCGTAATACGCGTCAAATGGAACCTCCAGCGCGCCGACCGCGTCCCGTTCGATTCTGGTCTGCATATTGAACTGCTTCCTTTCCGGTCATATTCGAGAATAGATGCATCAGAAGCTGCATTTACAGGGCAATTATAGCACTGCCGGGGCGGAGTGTCAAGAATATTTGCAGGAAAAGCCGTCAAAAAAGCGCAGGCCCTGTCCGCGTGTTAAGAAAACGGAGGATCAATGTGGAAAATTAGCGGAAAATAAACCTTTGCAACGGCTTGTTTCAGACGGCGATATGTAGTATAATCTACAATTGGATTAGATTGTATCATGACGGCGAATGGGATGCCCGGATTCGGACATTTCCCCGCGAATGCGCAAAAAACGGGCGCTCCTTCGGGAATGCCCATTGCCGCGCGCAGGCGCGCGGGGTATACTGGAAACTGTTTAGGCGGCTCTGCCGGAAAGGAAACGGGTGAGATGAAGCCACAAAAGGCGGTTTGGGTTGAGACCGGGCATATCGCCATCGGCACGGGCATACTGACCGCGATCATGGCGGCGGTGTTTGTGATCGTCGGGCAGTTTGACTGGATGGTGCTGCTGGGCGCGGCGATCGGCTTTCTGACGGCGGTCGGCAACTTCTTTTTCATGGCGTGGAACGTGCAGAAGGTGACGCACGGGCTGGACGCGGAGGAAAAGGAAGCGATGAAGCAGGCCAAGACCAGGATGAAGATGAGCTACAGCAAGCGCCTGTGCGCGATGATGGTGATTATCGGCGTGTCGATCAAGGTGCTGGGCGCGAACTGGATCGCCTGCATGGCGCCGCTTCTGTTCCCGCGCGTGACCATCATGGCGATGCAGCTGCTGACGAAAATGAAGGCGAAGGGGAGTGAATACTGATGGAGATTAACCTGAGCGGTGCGAAAATACTCTATCAGAACGACTGGTTCATGCTGTCCGAGGCGGTCGTGAACACGTGGATTGTCATGGCGGTGATCACGGCGGTCTGTATTTTTCTGACCCGCGGACTGAAGGTACACGCCACCACCAGGCGGCAGATCGTCGCCGAGTGGATCGTGACCAAGGTCAACGGCCTGGTGCGGGAAAATATGGGGCCGAAATTCAGGCTCTCGTTTTACGCGCCGCTGGCCGCGTCCGTCCTGAGCATCAGCGCGCTGTCGAGTCTTTCCAGCCTTCTGACGATGGACCCGCCGACGAAGGATCTGTCCACGCTGATCGGCTGGGCGCTGGTGGTGTTCGTGCTGATCACCTACTGGAAGATCAAGACCAACGGCCTGGGCGGCTATCTGTGGGGCTTCTTCAAGCCGCTGCCGCCGCTGATGCCCATCAACGTGGTCAGCGAGGTCATGACCCCCCTGTCCATGGCCTTCCGTCACTTCGGCAACGTGGCCTCCGGCTCGATCATTTCGATGATGGTATACTCGGCGCTGGGCGCCGCCTCGGCCGCGCTGTTCGGCCTGATTCCGGGCGTCGTGGGCCAGGTGATGAGCGGCGTCCCGCTGCTTCAGATCGGCCTGCCCGCCGTGATGTCCGTTTACTTCGACCTGTTCTCCAGCTGTATTCAGGCTTTCATCTTCTGCATGCTGATGATGATCAACATCTCGGTAGCTGCGGAGGGTTAGCAAATAGATTCCCGTCCCCACAACGACAAGAATAATTTAGGAGGGTACTGTTATGAATCTGGATAAGGCTATTGTTCTGGGCTGCTCCGCGATTGGCGCGGGTATCGCGATGACCGCCGGCTGGGGTCCCGCCGTCGGCGAAGGCTTTGCGGCCGGTAAGGCGCTGGAGGCGATCGGCCGTCAGCCCGAGGCCAAGAGCGAAATCACCTCTTCCCTGATCCTGGGCTGCGCCATGGCCGAGACCACCGGTATTTACAGCTTCATCATCGCTCTGATCCTGGTGCTTGTCAACCCGCTGGTGGGCAAGCTGAACTAAGCGGAAAGAGCGGGAGGAACGAAGCATGAAGGTGCAGGAGTTTTTCTCGATCGTGCCCTGGAATATCATCTTCGCATTCTGCAACCTGCTGATTCTCTGCTCTCTGATGAAGAAGTTCCTGTTCAAGCCGGTCATGGCGGTGCTTGAAAAGCGCCAGCAGGAGGTCGACGGCATCTATGACGCGGCCAGGTCCGACCGCGCGCAGGCCGCTCAGATGAAGCAGGACTATGACCAGCGCCTCTCCGGCGCGCGCGCCGAGGCGGACAGCCTGGTCAAGAAGGCGGTTGAAACGGCCTCTCTGCGCTCCGACGCCATCCTCAGGGACGCTCAGGAGCAGGCGGGCAGCATGATGCAGCGCGCCGAGAACGAGATCGAGCAGCAGAAGGTCAAGGCGATTGCCCAGGTCAAGAAAGAGATGTCCGGCATGGCGGTAGACATCGCCGAGCAGATGGTCAGCCGCGAAATCAAGGCGGACGACTACGACAAGCTGGTGGACGAATTTATCCGAAATGCGGGTGAAGAAGCATGACGCAGCTGGCCAGAGAATACGGCGAGGCGCTGTTTGAACTGGCGAAAGAGGAGCGTTTGCTTGATCGCCTGGACGACGAAATTGCCGCGCTGGATCGGATTTTTCAGGAGGAAAAGGGCTATGTCGGCCTGCTTTCTTCCCATGCGCTGCCGCAGGAGGACAGACTGCGCATACTCGACGAGAGCATCGGCGAGGCGCATCCTTACCTGGTGAACTTTACCAAGCTGCTTTTGCAGCGCGGCGCGCTTTCATACTTCCACGAGTGCGCGAAGTACTTCCATCTCAAGTCGATGGAGGCGCAGGGCGTCGTGGAGGCGACCGTCACCTCGGCCGAGCCGCTTTCCGAAACGCAGAAGGCCCGCCTGATCAAGCGCCTGTCGGAGATTTCCGGCAAGGCCGTGCGCCTCGACGTGCGGCTGGACAGGGCGCTGATCGGCGGTCTGCGCGTGGATATGCAGGGACGCCGCTATGACAATACCATCCAGCACAGGCTGGATCTCATGCGCCGCTATCTGGCGGATGAGCAGTAAGGAAAGAAGGCTGATCAAATGCAACTCAAGCCCGAAGAAATCTCGAAAATTATCAAGTCGCAGATCAAGAACTACGGCAAGAAAATTGATCAGAGCGATGTGGGCACCGTCTTGCAGATTGGCGACGGAATCGCGCACGTCAGCGGCCTGGAAAAGTGCATGAGCAACGAGCTGGTGCGCTTCTCGACCGGCACGTATGGCATGGCGCTGAACCTGGAGGAGAATTCCGTGGCCGTGGTCATGCTGGGCAGCGACGAGGGCATCAGAGAGGACGACGCCGTGGAGCGCACCGGTCAGGTGGTTTCCGTGCCGGTGGGCGAAAAGCTGATCGGCCGCGTCGTGAACGCCCTGGGCCAGTCGGTCGACGGCAAGGGCCCTATCGAAGCCAGGGAACACTGGCCCATCGAGCGAAAGGCTCCCGGCATCATCGAGCGCAAGGGCGTTTCCGTGCCGCTTCAGACCGGCATCAAGGCCATCGACAGCATGATCCCGATCGGCCGCGGCCAGCGCGAGCTGATCATCGGCGACCGCCAGACCGGTAAGACCACCATCGCCGTGGACACCATCCTCAACCAGAAGGGCAAGGACGTGGTCTGCATTTACGTGGCCATCGGCCAGAAGCGCAGCACCGTGGCCCGCCTGGTCGAGCAGCTGACCCTGGCCGGCGCGATGGACTACACCATCATCGTCAGCGCGACGGCGGCAGAGCTTGCGCCCCTTCAGTATATCGCCCCCTATGCCGGCTGCACGATGGGCGAGTACTTTATGAACCAGGGCAAGGACGCCCTGATCATTTACGACGACCTGTCCAAGCACGCGGTGGCGTATCGCGCGCTGTCGCTGCTGATTCGCCGTCCTCCGGGACGCGAGGCCTATCCCGGCGACGTCTTCTATCTGCACTCCAGGTTGCTGGAGCGCGCGGCCCGTCTCGCGGACGGCGGCTCTCTGACCGCCCTGCCCATCATCGAGACCCAGGCCGGCGACGTCTCCGCCTACATCCCCACCAACGTCATCTCGATCACCGACGGCCAGATCTTCCTGGAGACCGAGATGTTCCATGCCGGCATCATGCCCGCCGTGAACCCGGGCATTTCGGTGTCCCGTGTCGGCGGCAACGCCCAGATCAAGGCCATGAAGAAGGTCGCCGGTACCCTGAAGCTGATCTACAGCCAGTATCGCGAGCTTCAGTCCTTCGCCCAGTTCGGCAGCGACCTGGACGCGGATACCAAGGCCCGCCTGAATCAGGGCGAGCGCATCGTGGAGGTGCTCAAGCAGAACCACTCCGCGCCGGTTCCGGTCGAAAATCAGGTCTGCATACTCTACGCCGTGGTGCATAACTACCTGGAAAAGGTGCCGCTTCAGGCTGTGAAGGAATACGAGGCGGGGCTCTACGAGCGCATGGCCGCCCAGAGCGCCGACGTGCTCGACGCGATCCGTACCACCGGCAGCCTGGATAAGGAAAACGAGGAGAAGCTCAAAGCCGCCATCGACTCCTACACGACCGACTTCCTTCAGATGAGGGAGGGTTAATCGATGGCCGGATCGACGATGAAGGATATCAAGCTGCGCATTCGAAGCGTGGAGAGCACCAAGCAGATTACCAACGCCATGCAGCTGGTCGCTTCCTCCAAAATTCGCAGGGCGCGGCAGCGCATGGAGCAGACCCGCCCCTATATGCGCATCAGTCAGCAGGTGATTGCCGATATCGCTTCACACAACCTGGACGAGCAGCCGCCGTTCTTCTGCGAGCAGGCGGGCGAGGAAAAGTGCGTCGTGGTCATCGCGGGCGACCGCGGACTGGCCGGGCACTACAACGCCGCCGTGTTCAAGCTGGCCGACGAGCTGATCGATGAAAAGACCTGGGTGCTGCCCGTGGGCAAAAAGGCGCTCGAGCGCTATGCCCACCGCGGCTGCCGGCTGCTTTCCGACAAGTATACGCGGACGGAGCAGGTCAAGGGCGACGGGTGCCGCGAAATGGCGGATCTGCTCATCGAGCGCTTCCTCTCCGGCCAGTGCGCCAAAGTGACGCTGGTGTCCACCACGCTGCTTTCCGCGCTGGTGCAGGACGCGGTCGTGACCACCCTTCTGCCGGTGACGCCCGATTCGGACGCGAAGCACGCCTCCCAGATGATTATGGAACCGGACCCTGCGACGATTCTGGCGGCCGTCATGCCCGACTATCTGGCCGGGCAGCTCTACGCCGCCGTATGCGACGCGTTTGCCAGCGAGGTTTCCGCCCGCCGCAACGCCATGGATTCGGCGACGAAGAACGCGCAGAAGATGATCGATGAACTGAGCCTGCACTACAACCGCGCGCGCCAGAGCTCGATCACGCAGGAGATCACCGAAATCGTAGCCGGTGCTGAAGAATAAGCGCCGAGATAGGAGATAAGCATGGAGAAGCAGAATATCGGCACCGTCGTGCAGGTTATCGGCCCGGTGCTTGACATTCAGTTTCAGGACGGCCACATGCCCGAGCTGCTCAATGCCATTGAAATCAGCAAGGGCGAGGGAACGCTGGTGGCCGAGGTGGCGCAGCACGTGGGCGACAACGTGGCGCGCTGCATCGCCATGAGCAGCACCGACGGCCTGAGACGTGGCATTGAGGCAATCGATACCGGCGCGCCGATTTCCGTGCCGGTGGGCGAGAAGTGCCTGGGCCGCATCTTTAACCTGCTGGGCGAGCCGATCGACAATATGCCGGCGCCCGAAGGCATGGAAAGGTGGCCCATTCACCGCGAAGCGCCCAGCTATGACGAGCAGGAGTCCACGACCGAGATCCTGGAAACCGGCATCAAGGTCGTCGACCTGATCGCGCCCTACGCAAAGGGCGGCAAGATCGGCCTGTTCGGCGGCGCGGGCGTGGGCAAAACCGTTCTGATCATGGAGCTGATCAACAACATCGCCAAGGAGCACGGCGGTCTGTCCGTGTTCACCGGCGTCGGCGAGCGTACCCGCGAGGGCAACGACCTGTACAACGAAATGAAGGAAAGCGGCGTTCTGAACAAGACCGCGCTGGTCTATGGTCAGATGAACGAGCCGCCGGGAGCGCGTATGCGCGTGGGACTGTCCGGCCTGACGATGGCGGAATATTTCCGCGATCGCGAGAATCAGGACGTGCTGCTGTTCATCGACAACATTTTCCGTTTCACTCAGGCGGGCTCCGAGGTGTCGGCTCTGCTCGGCCGTATGCCCAGCGCCGTGGGCTATCAGCCCACCCTGGCGACCGAAATGGGCGCGCTCCAGGAGCGCATCACCTCCACCCACAAGGGCTCGATCACCTCGGTGCAGGCGGTTTACGTGCCGGCTGACGACCTGACCGACCCGGCTCCCGCGACGACGTTCGCGCACCTGGACGCGACCACCGTGCTCAGTCGAAGCATTTCCTCGCTGGGCATCTTCCCGGCCGTGGATCCGCTCGACTCCACCAGCCGCATCCTCTCGCCTGAGGTCGTCGGCAGCGAGCACTACGAGGTCGCCCGTAAGGTGCAGAGCATTCTGCAGCGCTACAAGGAGCTGCAGGACATCATCGCCATCATGGGCATGGACGAGCTGTCCGACGAGGACAAGATCACCGTGGCCCGCGCCCGTAAGGTGCAGCGTTTCCTGAGCCAGCCCTTCCACGTCGCCGAGCAGTTTACCGGCATGCAGGGCCGCTATGTCCCGCTCAAGGAAACCATCCGCGGCTTTAAGGAGATCATCGAGGGCAAGCACGACGACCTGCCCGAGAGCGCCTTCCTGTTCGTGGGCACCATCGACGAGGCGGTCGCCAAGGCGAAAAAAGGAGAATAAAAATGGCGAGCATCAGGCTGAGAATCGTCACGCCGGAGGAAATGGTCTATGAGGGCGACGCGGATCGCATCGTGGTTCGCACCGTGCAGGGCGAGGTCTGCATTCTGCCGCGCCACATCGACTACCTCACCGCCGTGGGCGACGGGGAAACGCGCGTCGTGGTGAACGGCAAGGTGCTCAAGGCTCACTGCAGGGGCGGTATGCTCCACGTGGCGGGCGGCGAGGTAAACCTGCTCACCACCCAGTTTGAATGGAAAAACGCGTAACGCACGCAATGTACCGGAGATTCTTTCGAGGATCTCCGGCTGTCTCTTTTTGGCGCAAGCTGTTTTTGCGGCGGCTGCGCCGCCGCGGGTGCGGGGGAGGGGGCGCGTTGCGCCCCCTCCCCCGGAACCCCTACCCCCGTATGC
>CAKUFB010000106.1 GCA_934647145.1 uncultured Clostridia bacterium | reverse complement strand
GGCCTCTACCGAGATGACATTCCGCCGGAGGAATCGAAGTAAATGAGAATACTGCTGGTTGCGGACGAAGAGAGCACGTATATATGGGATCACTATCAGCCGGGCATGCTGGACGACGTCGACCTGATTCTGTCCTGCGGCGACCTGAAGGCGGACTATCTCACCTTCCTGGTCACGATGAGCCACGCGCCGGTCTATTATGTGCATGGGAACCACGACGGCGGCTACGCGACCCGCCCGCCCGAGGGCTGCGAGTGCATCGACGATAAGCTGGTCTGCGTGAACGGCCTGCGCATACTGGGCCTGGGCGGCAGCATACGCTACAATCAGGGGCCGCACCAGTATACCGAAAAGGAAATGACACGGCGCATTGCCCATCTCCGGTTCCAGATCTTCCGCGCCGGCGGCGTGGACATTGTGATAACCCATTCCCCGGTGCGCGGGCTGGGGGACGGGGAGGATCGCGCGCACAGGGGCTTCGAGTGCTTCCTGCGCCTGCTGGACAAGCAGAAGCCGCTTTACCTGTGCCACGGCCACGTACACCGCAATTACGCCGACCTGCCCCGCATCCAGCACTACGGCGACACCACCATCATCAACGTCTGCGGGCGCTACCTGCTCGACATTCCCGAGCCGATTGTGCGCCGCAAAAGGCGCTGACAGACAGTCCTTCCGGGGGAAATCACGCCTTCGGGAGGACTTTTTTTACTTCCAGTTTACCTGACGCGGCGATTGTTCTTCATTTTGCCGCCTTTGCGCGCTGGAAAGTCGGCGCGGTCTGTGCTACAATAAACAGGCGCTGAACCATTCCATTCACCTCAAGACAGAAAGCGGGGAAGCTATATGAAAAAACTGCTCAGGCGCGCGCTGGCGCTCACGCTGGGTCTGACGCTGATCAGCGGCGCGGCGATGGCCGAGAGCCTTTCGCTGCCCGGGGACAGCTCGACCTATTCGCCTGAACTGGCCGCCCAGGCGCTGAGCCTGTTCGGAACCGACGCGCAGACGGTGCGCCAGGCGATGGCCGCCTATGACCTGACCGTCGTTCAGGAGGCGCACTACGACAAGCCGCCCGAGGATTCCTCGCACACTTGCGCCTACACCGTGGGCATGGGTCAGATGACCTTCGCGGGCGAGCCGCGCACGCTGCTCGTGGTCGCGATTCGCGGCACGGCGGCGGGGGAGTGGTACTCGAACTTCGACTTCGCGCCCTCCCACAGCAACGAGACCCAGTTTGCCGAAAACTTCCTCATGGCCGCACAGGACGTGTACCTGGGCCTGCAGAGCGTGCTCGGCCAGGCGACAAACCCGCTCGTGCTGGTCACCGGCTACAGCCGGGGCGCGGCCTGCGCCAACCTGCTGAGCCTGTTCCTGAACGCCGCCTGCGGTGCGCAGAACGTGTTCGTCTATACCCTGGCCACGCCCACCACTGTGCGCGGCGAAATCGCAAACACCGACTGCCCCAACGTGTTCAACCTCATCAACCCGGCCGACCTGGTGCCCCTGATGCCGCTGACCGGCTGGGGCTATGCGCGACTGGGTCAGGACGTGACGCTGCCGGGCGATCAGCAGCTCGCCGAAACGCTGCGGGAGTCGCTGGACGCGCTGCACGCGCTCTCCCCGGACATCGCTTCCTATTATACTGTGCGCCACAGTCTCACCGGCCCCGGCGAGAGCGAGGACGGTCTGACCGTGAGCGAGCTGATGCAGGCGGTCGCCCAATCGATGCTCAGCCTGTCCGAGCAGTCGCCCGAGGCGGACGAGTCCGCCCTGCCGCAGGTGGCCGAGGATTCCGACCTGGCCCCGCTCATGCGGATGCTTTCCGACCTGTTCGGCAGCGACGGCGATCAGGGCGCGCAGATTCTTCAGCAGCACATGCCCGCGCTCTACGGTCAGCTGCTCGCCGCGATGAACTGATCACCCAAAAAACTCAGTCCCCTTCCGACGCACGGAGGGGGACTGCTTTTGCGTATGCGCTTTTTCCGGATTCGGAAAGTTACACTTCTATATGTGATCTTTTCCCGCCCACGATTCATTCGGGGAACTACCTGACTTTTTCTGTTTCTGTAACGCGGATCAAAGTGCTTTCCGGGTGGGGTTTGGGGAGGCACACTCTTTCCCGCCCACACTGTATTGAAGGAACTGCGCTTCTGTCCGCGTCTAATTTCCTCCCGCGCTTCATTCAGGGGAAAAGTTACACTTCTATATGTGCTCTTTTCCCGCTCACGATTCATTCGGGGAATCACCTGACTTTTCTCATTTTCGAAAGGTGGATCATAGTGTTTTCCGGGTGGGGTTTGGGGAGGCGCCTTTTTCAAAAAGGCGGCATCCCCAACGTTTCCTTCGTTCCCCAACGTTCCCCTCGTCCCCCTCACAGGTTGATCAGGGTGAACAGGCGCTCGGGGGTGTCGTAGCCCAGGCCGCGGAGCATGCGGGCGGAGTAGCGGTGGAAGGCGGAGTGGTCGATGAGCCGGAAGGCGGCCGCGGCCAGGTCGACCAGCGCGGACTCGTCCGACTGGGAAACCAGATGCCCCACGCCCAGGAAGCGCAGCAGGGCGTAAACCATGCACAGACTGACGAATTCCTCGCGCAGGCTCTCGTGCTCGTCGGCGAAGGGGAAGCGCGAGAAGAACATGTGGTTGACCAGCAGGTTTTCCAGGTAGACCGGCCAGCGGGGCGCGAGTCGGTCAAAGTGGGCGCGGGCGGCCTGATAGCGGCTCATCGTGCCCTGGTCGCGGCCAAAGTAACCCAGCGCGTCCTGGCCGATGGCGCGGATGCTGTCGCTGCGCTCGTCCAGCTGCGCGGTGAACCGCTCCATGGCCAGCAGGCCGTCCATCAGATGCTCCGGCGACGCCTCGTCGGAAACCGGGGGCAGGCAGAGCGCCGCTTCGCCGCGAATCAGGCGATCGATGCGCGCGTCGTCCCGCGCAGACAGCGCCGCTTCTGCCTCGGCCATCGCCGCGCCCAGCCTGAGCATCCGCCGGGGCAGGGGCAGCTCGCGCGCCTGCATCAGGCCGATCAGGTAGAGCCGCAGCGCCTGCTCGCGCGAAAACGACTCAAAAAACACCGAACGTTCAGGACTTTTGGGCAGCTCGAAGGTCAATGTCCGCCTGATGAAGCGGATGGGCTCTTCCTGCGCGAAAAGCAGCTCGATCGTCGCCTCGCAGCTGCCCGCGCAGGAGCATTCGTAGTCGCCTTCGGCCCGAACGGCGCGCGGATACAGCCTGCAAATGTACGGAAGCGCGTCCTCGCCCAGCTCGGCGTGCAGCGCGCACCGGCCGTCCTCCAGGCGCATCGGGCAGTTGCCGTCGTACCGGTGCTCGATCTGGGCGTAGCGCTCGGGCGTGGGGTACTTCACCAGGTGCAGCGCGCAGTCCAGCTTCGCGCGCAGCTCCCCTCGGCACTGCACCCCCAGCAGGTGAAAGTAATCCTGCATCGACATCGACACCGGCCAGCCCTCGCAGCAGGCGCTTCGGCACGCGCCCATCTTGCAATGAAACGACGGAAAATAGTCCGGAACCAGGTATTCATGCGTCTCCGGCATAATCATTCCTCCTTATGGAGAAACATTATACGCCGACAGGCTGTATTTGTCAATAAAATGGATTTTAAGCATCTTTTCACTAGGAAGAAGCGCCGGTCTGTGGTATAATAGAGACAGGTTCTGCAGGTAAAATATAACGATCAGAGGAGGCGTTCCCAGTATGAAAAGGTGGTTTGCTTCAGCGCTTGCGCTGCTCATGCTCGTCTGCTTCGGCGCGGCGCATGCGCAGTCCGAACAGGTATCGTGGCCGGAATACGAAGGCGTCGTCAACGCACCCGCGTCCGCCATCACGTCCATTCAGTTTTCCTTCTCCACGGAGGGGGGCGTGCAGGAGGCGACCGTGACCGATTCGACGGCCATAAACGGCGTCTACGCGCTGATTCAGGCGCTCCTGGTCACCGGCGAAAGCGACAGGGGCGTTCTGGACGACGGCCTGACCGTCGCGGTCAACACGGAGGACGGGAGGCTGACGCTGAGGTTTGAGGGCAATACTGCGGTTACGTCGGAGGGAAAGCGGTACGAGGTCGAAAACCTGAGCCTGCTGAAGGGCTATCTGCGGACGCTCATGGAAAAGCAGGGCGACGCTGTGCAGGAGGAAGGGACTTCGCAAGCCGATCCGGGCGTCGAGTATGAGACCTACGAGCAGCCGGACGGCTATTTCACCCTGCAGATCCCCAGGGGATGGGCGGTTCAGACGGGCGGCGACCTGATCAGCTACATCATCGACGTGTACGACCCGGCGCAGCCGCAGCGGGAAATCTACATCCAGCTTTGCGGAACCGGCTTTCAGTCCGCCGAGGGCGCCGCGCTGGCGCAGAGCAGCAACGCCGGCGGCGACACGCTCTTTGTGATGCCCGAGGCGACCACGCAGGGCTATTTCGAGGGCTTTTATCAGGGACTGGGCGGCTCGTTCCGCCTCCTTCAGACGCTGGGCGGTGAGCCGGACGACGCGCTCCTCTATGGCGAGGCGACGCTGGCGAACGGGACGCGGACGGAGGGCGTGTACTCCGCCGCCGTTTCCTCGCTGGAGTACAATGACGGGATCAACCTGTCCATGACGGTCGGGCAGAACGTCCGCGCGCTCACCGCCGCGCCGGGAGAGCTGGACGCATGGCTGCCTGTGCTGAGCGCCTGCGCCGATTCCGTTCAGTTCTCGGAGCTGTTCCAGAACAAACGCGCGGAAAGCTGGAGCCAGGTGCTCGGCACAAGCGCGGCGCTTTCCGACTCGTGGAACGCCATGACGGATCGGACGATGGCGCTGTGGGAAGCGCGCATCCGTGAATGACTTCGCCTTCTGAGCCTGTTCAAGTGAAGCGAGAGCCTCTGAAGACGCCTGGCTGGGCGCCGACAGAGGCTCTTTTTGCGATCTGACGCGCGGACTGGATCGCCGGATAACTGTCCTATCCGACAGTAGTTAGCATAATCACACTCAGCCCATGCACCCCTCGAAATTTCGCTTTCCACTATGTTCAACTTCTTAAATCATGTAGTAATGGACACCCTTAAGAACAAAAATCCCGGCTATTTGCCGGGAAAATGTGGTTCAAAACCTCTTATTCTGCAATGAAACCTTTCGCATTCAGCGCTGCCATGAGCGCCTCGTTTGCCGGGCCGGATACCGTGCCGGTCTTACTGACCGTGTAATCGCCGATGACATAGGCGAAGCTGGGCGCATTCTGATATATAGCAGGTGCGTCTACGAAAGCCTTAACCGCCTCTACCAGCGCCTTGCGGCGTTCGCCGGTCACGTTGAAGGGCGCTTCCATTTTCTCCAGCTCATGGGCCGTGATGGTCAATTCCTGCCCATTTAATTCGGCAGTGATCTCCGCGCCCTGCGCGGCTGCTTCGGCGATTTCTGCCACAGGCTGGCCCTCGGCCTCCGCTTGCTCCAATGTTGCCTGGAGCCCAACTGTGATTCTTTCCGGCATGGGCGCTTCCTCTGGCTTGGCTTTCCGGCTCTTGCGTGTCCGCGCTTCCGGCCAGACTTTCGGCAAAATACCTTCCTCGAACATGATCTTGAAAGTGATGGCCCCTGTTACCGGTACACTGAATTCGAAGTCCTGATAGGGCAGCTTCTTGATCTCGTCGGGAATTTCGATGTTCTTGAAGCGCTTGACCTCCTTGCCGTTCTCAATGAAGCAAACCGGCACCGCGTCCCGAAGTTTCGCTGTGAGCTTTCCGCATTCCATGATGAATACCTCCCGTATTGTTGTGTGCCTCGCGGCTGAGTCACAGCTTACGCACGGGTGGTCAAAAAGCAAGCTCTGAACTGTCTTTTAAAGAAATTTGTGGCCGCTGCGCGCCCACTAACCGCGTTTTCGTGCCGCCGTGGCTATAATCTCCATGGGCACAAATAAACGCCCTGTTGGTGGACTTTGTGGTTTTAGGATTAAAGTTACTCAAAGACACCACGATGCGTACAAGCGTGCTTAATGCTGTAAGTCTTGCCAGCGATGTGCTTGACTTTGGCGGCTGCCATCAAACTTGTTTTCTGTATAAAGCACCGTTCTACTGCTTGTTTTAGCACAAGACAAACGACGGTTAGGGTAGTGACAAATGAGGCCTTTTGTGTTATGATTTTTGTAGCAATACAATTGTAAGGAGAGCTGAACATGAACGATTGCTATAAGAAGATGATAGCTGATGAGTTTATAACTTGCGTGCAGAATACGATACATCGTATGGAAGGAGAAGAAACCTATCGTCCTTTCCATGCCGCCCTTTTGTCTGAGGAAGCACTTTTCTGGAGTAGATTTGAACGCTCATTCAGTACCTCTTTCGGACAGCGGGTTATTGAGGAAATATCAAGAATTGCAGCTCTCTCTGGTGGTGCTGATGATGCCTGTCGTCAAAAAGAAACCTATGTGGAAATGGACGTGGGCTATTTAAACGCTATCGACGATCATATACAATCCTTGCGTGATCATAGGGGGCATAGGGATTGGGAATCATCGTTGAATGAAGTTAAGTCCGCAAGGAAAACCGGCCATACTCATAAGGTGCGTGTCATTTCAGATTTATGGTGGACTAAAGAAGGGATCAATCATTATGTAAGCATTAAAACTGTTAAACCGAATATTGATCAGACGGCTGTAGCGAAAAAAGATATCTTAACCCTAACCCTTGATGATCCTCAATGTCATGCGTATTTCGGACTATATTATAATCCATATGGAGAGAATAAGCTCAGTTATGCTCATAATCCTCCTATGGGCATATTCGATTTTCGGCATGATGATGTTGTACTCATCGGTCGAGAGTACTGGGATACCCTAGGCGGAGATGGTTGTTACGATGAGATATTGAACATTGCTAAAGAAGTCGGCAGGAAAACAAGGCGTATGATTATGAAAATGAGATAAAAAACGGGCTGTACTCCTTCGAATGCAGGAGTGCAGCCCGTTTTTTATAGATCATAGATCGACATTTGCCGACATTCATCGCTAATTATATTTTTCCTTGCCTGTGCTTCCCATGAATCATTATCTGTATTCAAATAACGTGAGTAGTGAAACCCAGGAATCTCAGCCTGATCAATACCATGCATATGGTCAAGTATTGCTTTTCCAATCGCCTCACCTAACTTAATTGGTACAGCATTTCCGATTTGCTTGTACTGTTCTTCTATGTCCCCACATATCTTCCATGTTTGAGGGAACTCCTGAATACATTTATACTCTTCCACACTTAGCGGTCTATCTTCCGTTGGGTGGCATAGGTCGGTTGCTGGCATTGCGGGATGAGTAACTAAAGTAGGAGACGGCCTTTGAAATGAAAGCCTCCTATAAAAACCAGTCCTTCCACCGCCCAAATTGTATACATTACCCATCGCTTCCTTCGCAATCTCTGGTGGCAAGTCTTTCCAATACTGGCCCTCCTTTAGCATACGATAGTAAACCAGCCTTTTCTCAGGGAAGTTTACGTAGTGATGTATAGTATCGGACGGAAGTGCACAGAATGCGTCGGAGAGGGTACGCCATTTTTGAAGCCCATACTCCGCATTTTCAGAGTGTGTAGGATGCAAAAAGGGTACTCTTTTTCCATTTAAAGATCCGATAATGACAACACGTTCACGGATTTGCGGCGCACCATAGTTTGCTGCGTTATATAGATTAAACGAAACGGTATAACCCGCATTACGCAAACGTTTCATTATATGTAGCAAAGCACCGCCCTTAATGGGTGTCCTATCCGACTGAATGAATGTTTCAGCATCTTCATCATCCGTATATGGAAATGGCGCGGATAGTAAACCTCTAACATTTTCGATCACCACATATCGAGGCCTGATTTCTGTAACGATATCAATATATTTCAGAAAGACATTCCCTCTGCTATCGTTAAAGCCTCGCCTTGCACCAGCAGTGCTAAAGGCTTGGCATGGCGGGCCACCAAATATTATGTCAACTGGCGTGTCCTTCGGAATCCGAGCCATTTCGAGTATTTGTTTCGAGGTATAGTGGTTTATATCCCCAATCAGTGCAATATCTGGATCATTTTCTACGATCGTCTTTCGACAAGTCTTGTCAAATTCACACGCCAATAGAGCATGAATGCCAGCATTCTTCATTCCGATGTCAAGCCCCATTGCACCAGAGAAGAAACTTAACGCTATGACATCCGGCAAATCAGTCGATACGCGCGGACGATCATCGGGAGCAATAATGCATCCACTATTGGTGACATATTTATCTAAGGCTTCTTCTTGAATTACCCACTGTTTTCCAACCATTGAGGCCGAAATGTCTCCATTTCTAAGGAGCGAACGAACTTGTTGCTCGGAAATCTTCAGTTTATAGGATGCTTCCTTAACTGATAGCATCACGGGTCTATACCTTCTTTCGCGTGCGAAAATTGTGCAGACCAAGTATATCATGAGAACGGTGCGTTTGCAATGGCATCAAAAGAAAATAACAGAGCATTTCCTGCACGTATGATAGAGGTATGTACCCCTTACGCTACCATCATACAACGTTATTCATCAGAGGGCATCGACTCGCGCAGCACATCTTCCCATTCATCCTGCATTCCAGAGCTTTTAATAAACTCTTCGGCAAGCTCGAGAGACGTATTTTTCTCATGAAGTGTGCCGCTTATGTTGTCGATATTGAC
>CAKUFB010000105.1 GCA_934647145.1 uncultured Clostridia bacterium | reverse complement strand
CGATTTTTGCGCCGGAAAATCTCATTTTCCAGAGCAAAAATCGTTTCCCTGCAGGCTCCGCGCCCGAAAAATCTTCGATTTTTAGCGGAGACTGGAGAGGGTGGCAGTGGCGGGGGAGCTTGCTTCCCCGTCCACCAGCTTGTCAAAAGCAGCCGCCCCGAGACAGCGCGTCCCGGAGCGGTTGCTTTATTTATCAGGTTCGCCTGAGCAGCACGGGGGTGGACAGTACGCCTTCCTCGCAGAGCATGTAGTCGTAGCACCAGGAATCGCCCTCGGTGCGCCAGGCCTCGGGGCCGATCCAGCGCGCGGCCAGGTCGGCCAGGTGCACCGGGCCGAAGCCGTTGCGGCGATGCCCGAAGAGCGTCAGGCTGATCCTGTGCTCGCCCGCGGCCAGACGTCCCAGCTCGAGCTGATAAGGCGGGTAGACCAGGTATTCCTGCTTTCCACCGTCCAGCGAGACCTTCATCAGCGCGCCGCGGTAGTGCGGAACCTTGAGCGCGTACTCGCCGTCCTCGGGCACGAGGATCGGGCACTCGTAGGTCACGTTGCCGCCGTAGAAGGGCAGTCCCTGCGACACGAAGCTACCGAAGGCGAGCTTTTCAGGCCGGGCGACGAGCCTCTTCATGCGGCCGCTGGCCTGCACGCCGAACTCGCCCAGCAGGTAGCACCACTCGACGTTGGCGCGCTGGCCGAAGGGAATATCCAGTTCGAGCGTGTTCTCGCCCGTGCGCAGCGGCGGCAGCGCGACGGTCTTGATCGAGCGGTCGACATACCAGCCGGTGACCTCATTGGGCACATTCTCTCCGTTCAGGCGGATGGTCAGTCGCTCCGCGTCCTCGACGGCCAGCTGCGCACCCGCATAGTCGATCTCGCTGTCGATCGTGAAGCGCAGACGCACGACGTGGTTCAGCGGCTCCTTGGACACCACCCAGGGCTGCGCGACCGACTTCCTGCGCGACGGCCAACCCAGTCGCTCGCGGCAGGCGTTGTCCAGGCGCAGGATCTCCTCCTCGGGCTGCAGCTCGCCGTCGTCCAGCGCCCAGCGGGCTGTATCGAGCAGCATCGCGTTGGGCTCGGAGAGCGCGTAGCTCATCAGGCGCGGCGGGCGCACGCCGGTCTCGCGATACGCGGCGACGGTTTCCGGCTCATACGCGCCCTCTTCGACCGGCTCGAGCCAGACAAGCAGGCTGTCATAATCGTACAGGCGGGTGCGGATCTCGGTGCGGCCGTTTTCGGCGGTATAGGCGATGGCCGCCCTTTCGCCGGTCAGCGTGTCGTAGACCGTCGGGCGGAACGCGCCCTTGAGGCGAATGCGCACGTCCTCGAATCGGGAAATATCCTTATTATAGGGCTCGGCGCCGTGGGCGACGAACAGCCAGTACCCCTCGCCGTCGCGGCGCAGCTGGTGAAGCAGCGTACTCGTCAGGCTGCCGTCGGCGCTTCTGATGTCCACCAGGCGCTCGGGCTCCACGGCCTGAAGCAGCGCGCCCTTGCTCATCTCCGCCTGTTCGCTGCGCGCATACAGCGCCTGTCCGCGTGCGGAGGGCACGGCGTTTTCGTACCGGGGCGCGTCGCCCAGGAAGATCAGCCGGCCGCCCGCGTCCCTGAAGGCCTCGAGCCTGTCCAGCGTGCTCGAGCGCAGCGTCTGGCAGCCGGGCACGATCACCGCGTCATAGGCCATCTGGCCGACCTTGAGCGGCGCGCCGCCCTTTTCGCACTGCGCCGGCAGCAGCGATTCGCTGATGAAGTCGAAGTCCACCGAGCCGAACAGCAGCCATTCGGTCACGTCCTGGAACATCTGATCCAGCTGGTCGCGCTCGAGCGCGGTCTGCTCGCTGGGGCCCCAGTGCAGCCAGTAGCTCTCGATCGGGTGTACGACCGCCACCTTGACGACCGGCTTTCCGCGGGTCATGGCGGTGTTGACGCGGGCGAAGTGGTCTTCGACGCAGCTGTACTCCCTCCACCAGGGGGACTGATAGTTGATCGAGGCCGGGTAGTCGCGCTTGGCCTCGCCCGCCATCGACACCCAGCTCAGGTGCGGCACGCGCACGGTCACGCCCAGCGCCGCCTGCCAGTCGCCGTGCAGCTTGTGGCCGCGGAAGTCGAAGTCCCAGTTGGTCACGCCGTAAAGCTCGCTGGTCATGCCCTCGTAGCCGAACTGGTGCACGGCCGACTGGGTCTGCTTGGCGGTGGTATATTCAAAGTGGGCGCACAGCATGTCGATGCCGGGCAGGTCGAACCCGCGATAGGAGCGCATGGCCTCGCCCAGGGCGGCGGTCTGCGAGCGCAGCGTCGGCTCCTCCATCATGTGGCCGGTCAGCTTCAGGTGATGTTCGCGGCACCACTTGCCGCAGTTATCCGCAAACGCCTCGGTGAAGCGCTCGCAGATGTGGTCGTGGTAATGATAGCGGATGACCGAAACCCTGCCGTCCGGCAGCTCCCAGATCAGCTCCGGAATGCCCGCGATCAGGTCCTCGCCGTAGGCCGCGCGGAAGGTGTCCGCCAGGTCGTCCGTCCAGGGCAGCGTCACGTCCTCGCGATCCTTCGCGAACTTCAGCGTGCCCTTGTGGGAGAACTGTGGCTCGTCGGTGAAGATCGAGGGCACAGTCTGGTCGAACTCGTCCGCGATGGTGCGGTTATAGCTCTCGTAGGTGATCTCGATGAAGCGATCCATCGCCCGCTTGTCCAGGGTGTTGACGTAGGTCTGGTTGTTGTACCAGGGGCTCTCGGTCGAGATCTCGAGATAGGCGTACCACTTGTCGCCCTTCGCCGGCTCGTCCCGCCCGATCAGCCGGTAGCCGGTCAGGTAGCCCTGCTCGTCCAGCTGCACGTCATAGCAGCCCAAAAGCGTGCCGTTTTCGGTGCGGGTAGCGGCCGCAGTCGAGCCCTCGTACCGCTCCCCTTCCTTCGCCGCGCCGTAGGGCACGGGCGTGAAGAGCAGGTGCCGCGCGCGGAAGCGCACGTCCTTTGTCACCAGGCCGCCCGCCGCGCCCGAGGGCCAGCGGTCCTCGTCGTACAGGTAGGCCAGCATCCGATCCTTTTTCGCCTTGTCCACGCAGTTTTTGATCAGCCCCATGTACTCCTCGCTCAGGTATGGGGTGTCCATGCCGGTGCGCACGTGCATGTGGAAGCCGCCGAAGCCCATCTCGTGCAGCACGTCGATCTGCCGCTCCAGCTCCTCGCGCTCCAGCTTGCAGTTCCACGCCCAGAAGGGCGCGCCCCGGTATTCCGAGGTCGGCGCTTTGAACAGCTCGTCCGTCAGCCGCGGCGCGTCGTTCTTCTTGTAAAGCATCCTATTCTCCTCCCTTTTTTACAGGTATCTATTCCCTGCCTACATTATAATCCTTCTTCCCCGCCCTGTCACCCCGCGCCCGAAATTCAGCGCGGATTTCGTCAAGCGACGATCGAGAGGATACGTTCGAGAGGCCGCCTTTTTGAAAAAGGCGCCTCTCGAGCTCTCCCGGAAAACACTATGATCCGCGAAACACGAACATTGAAGAAGTGTAATTCCCCGAATGAATCGCTTGCGGGAGAACATCTTCGTTGTAATGCTCAACCTCAATTCATTCTCAGGCCACGTCCCATTCGGGGAACCGCATTTTTCCCCCCATTTATCCTGCGGATCAGAGTGCTTTCCGGGTGGGGGTTCTTTCTCCGCTCCATTCCTTTTCAAGGAAAAACGCCGCGCAGAAATTTTCCTCCACCCGCGCCGTATTCGGGGAGCCGCATTGCTCCCCCGTCATGCTTTTGCGGATCAAAGTGCTTTCCGGGTGGGGTCTGGGGAGGTGACTTTCTCAGAAAGTCAGCCTCCCCAGCGTTCCCCCGTCCCCTCGCCCAGGAACGCCTCGATCAGGGCGGCGGCCTCGGACAGCGGGTCGGCGGTCATGTCGAGGTAGTGGATGTCCCTGTCGCGGCGGAACCAGATGCGCTGCCGTTTGGCGAACTGCTTGATGGCGGTGGCCAGCAGGGCGATCATTTCCTCGCGGGAGGCGATTTCGCCGGTCAGGTAGCGGGTGATGAAGCGGTACTCGAGCCCCAGCTTGTCCAGGAACTCGGCGCTCACGCCCGCGTCCAGCAGGCCCTTGACCTCCTCGATCATGCCCTCGCGCAGCCGCCTGTCCAGCCGCTCGTCGATGCGCGCGCGCAGGATATCGCTCTCCCAGCTCACGCCCAGCTTCAGGCAGTCGTAGCGCGGCCGGTTGGGCTCCTTGAAGGTGTCGCCGTCGTGCGCCTTTTCCAGGATGCGCATCACGCGGTTGCGGTTTTTGGGGTCGACGCCGGTCGCCGGGTCGAGCGCCTGCACCCGCGCGTACAGCTCGGGCGTGGTCAGCTTCTCCAGCTCCGCGCGGTAGCTCAGGTCGGGCGCGACGTCCGAGAGCACGTACCCCTCCGTGACCGAGGCCACGTACAGCCCGGTGCCGCCCACCAGGAAGGGCACCCTTCCCCGCGCGGCGACGTCGTCAATTGCCTGATACGCCAGGCGCTGAAAATCGTGCATCGAAAAAAACTCGCCCGGCTCGCACACGTCCAGCAGGTGGTGCGGGACGCCCTGCGTTTCCTCGGGCGTGATCTTGCCGCTGCCCAGATCCAGGCCGCGAAACACCTGCCTGGAATCGGCAGAGATCACCTCGCCCCCGAACCGCTTCGCCAGCGCCACCCCCAGGCTGCTCTTGCCCGACGCGTTCGTGCCCATGATGACAATCAGCTTCTGCATTGCTTTTCACTCCGTTTCGCCGCGGATGTTCCGTCCGGGCGGTTGATGCTTCTATTATACCAGCCTTTTCCCCGGCTGGCAAGTCGCTGTGCAAATCCCTATTTCCACGCAGTTTCAGCCTGTTTTCGCGCAATAAATCCCTCTTTTATCATCGTTTGTCCGCAAATCAAAAGGGAGAACCCTGTTTCAGGCTCTCCCCTGCGTATTTACTTCTCCAGCTGGGCGACCGCCGCGGCGATGAACCCGGCGAACAGCGGATGCGGGCGGTTGGGGCGGGACTTGAACTCGGGATGGAACTGCACGCCCACGAAGAAGGGATGGTCGCGCAGCTCGATCGCCTCGACCAGGCTGCGCTGCGGGTTCACGCCCGCCACGAGCAGTCCGGCCTCCAGCATGGGCGGCAGGAAGCTGTTGTTGACCTCGAAGCGATGGCGATGGCGCTCGGTGATCATCTCCTGGCCGTACAGCGCGCGGGCCTGCGTGCCCTCGGCCAGCCGGCAGGGATAGCCGCCCAGGCGCATCGTGCCGCCGGTCTGTACCTTGCCCTGCTGATCCTCCATGATGTCGATGACCGGGTAGGCGGTGTGCGGGTCGAACTCGGTGGAGCTGGCGCCGACCATGCCGCAGGCGTCGCGCGCGAACTCCATGATGGCGATCTGCATGCCCAGGCAGATGCCCAGGTAGGGAATTCTGTGCTCGCGGGCGTACCTCGCCGCAGCCATCTTTCCCTCGATGCCCCGGTTGCCGAAGCCGCCGGGCACCAGAATGCCCTGCACGTCACCCAGCTTCTCGTCCAGGTTCACGCCGTCCTCCACCAGCTCGTCGGCCGCGATCCAGCGGATCTTCACGCGCGCCTTGTTGGCGATGCCGCCGTGCTGGAGCGCCTCGACCACCGACAGGTACGCGTCGTGCAGCTCGATGTACTTGCCCACCAGCGCGATCGTGACCTGCTTCTCCGGGCAGTGGAACCGGTGCACCAGCTCCTCCCAGTCGTGCAGATCGGGCGTGCGCCGGGGCAGCGAGAGCGCCTCGCACACCTTGTCGGCGAAGCCCTCCTTCTCGAGCATCAGCGGCACCTGATACAGGCTCTCTGCGTCCAGGTTCTCGATGATGTACCTGGCCGGCACGTTGCAGAACTGCGCCAGCTTCTCGCGCATGGCCTGGGGCACCGGATAGTCGCTCCGGCACACCAGCATGCCCGGCTGAACGCCCATCGACTGCAGCTGCCTGACCGAGTGCTGCGTGGGCTTGGTCTTGAGCTCCTGGCTGCTCCTGAGGTAGGGAATCAGCGTTACGTGGATGAACAGCTGATCCCTGCGGTCGATTTCCCACTGGAACTGGCGGATGGCCTCGATGAAGGGCTGGCCCTCGATGTCGCCGATCGTGCCGCCGATCTCGGTGATCACGATGTCGGCCTTTTCGCCCACGCGGTACAGCTTCTCCTTGATCTCGTCGGTGATGTGCGGGATGATCTGCACCGTGCCGCCGTTGTAGCCGCCGCTGCGCTCGCGGTTGAGCACGGAGTAGAAGATCTGGCCGGAGGTGACCGAGGAATGCCGGGTCAGGTTCTCGTCGATGAAGCGCTCGTAGTGGCCCAGGTCGAGGTCGGTTTCCATGCCGTCCTCGGTCACGAAGACCTCGCCATGCTGATAGGGGTTCATGGTGCCCGGGTCGACGTTCAGGTAGGGATCGAACTTCTGGATGGTGACCGAATAGCCCCGTGCCTTAAGCAGGCGTCCCAGCGACGCCGCCGTGATGCCCTTGCCCAGCGACGACGCGACGCCGCCCGTGACGAAAACGTACTTGGTTGACATGGCGAGTTCCTCCTTATGTATTCACTTTCTCCAAAAAAGGTGAGAGCGGCGCACGACGCGCCGCCTTCAAGTGGTCAGGCTGTTCTGTTCGGCCCTTTGGACAAGCGGTCGCGCAGGTTCTCAAAAAACAAGATTGGATTTTACCACGTCTGCCGCCCGCTGTCAAACGTTTTTGCGTTAACAGTACGCGTTTTCCTGCAATTCATCTGGGAAACCCGTCCATTTTCGGCCGGGTCTGCAGCTTCGCTCAAAACAGCCTGCACGAAGCGCCCGTTATGTGACCTGAACCCTGCATTTTCCCGCCCGGCGCCTCAAAAAATGCGCCTTTTCCGTCACACAATCTTTTGTTTTCCCCCTTGAAAAGCGCGCGCGGTGCGGTTATAATAAATGAGCGAGGAAATGTTTTCCTCCCGTAGAATTGTCACTGATTATCGAAGGAGGCTGTTCACATGGCAAACCGCATCGTATTAAACGGCGTTTCCTATCATGGCAAGGGCGCGATTCAGGAGATCCCGAACGAGGTCAGGTCGCATGGCTGCACCAAGGCGTTCGTGTGCTCCGACCCGGATCTTCTCAAGTTCGGCGTGACCAAAAAGGTCACCGACGTCCTCGAGCAGGCCGGCCTCACCTATGAAATCTACTCCGACATCAAGGCCAACCCCACCATCCAGAACGTCCAGTCGGGCGTGGCGGCGTACAAGGCCTCCGGCGCGGATTACATCATCGCCATCGGCGGCGGCTCCTCCATGGACACCGCCAAGGCCGTGGGCATCATCGTCAACAACCCCGAGTTCGCCGACGTCAGGTCGCTTGAGGGCGTTGCGCCCACCAAGAACCACGCGGTCTTCACCATCGCCGTGCCCACCACCGCCGGCACCGCGGCCGAGGTCACCATCAACTACGTCATCACCGACGTGGAAAAGAAGCGCAAGTTCGTCTGCGTCGACGTGCACGACATCCCCGCCGTGGCCGTGATCGACCCCGACATGATGAGCACCATGCCCAAGGGGCTGACCGCCGCCACCGGCATGGACGCGCTCACCCACGCCATCGAGGGCTACATCACCAAGGGCGCCTGGGAAATGACCGACATGTTCCACCTCAAGGCCATCGAGATCATCTCCCGCTCCCTGCGCGGCGCGGTGGCCAACACCCCCGAGGGCCGCGAGGGCATGGCGCTGGGCCAGTACGTCGCCGGCATGGGCTTCTCGAACGTCGGCCTGGGCATCGTACACTCCATGGCGCACTCCCTGGGCGCGGTCTATGACACCCCCCACGGCGTGGCCAACGCCATCCTGCTGCCCACCGTCATGGAATACAACGCCCCCTGCACCGGCGACAAGTATCGCCACATCGCCGAGGCCATGGGCGTCAAGGACACCGCCGGCATGACCGTCGAGGAGGCCCGCAAGGCCGCTATCGACGCCGTGCGCCAGCTCTCCATCGATGTGGGCATCCCCCAGGATCTCAAGGCCATCGTCAAGGAAGAGGATCTCGACTTCCTCTCCGAGTCCGCCTACGCCGACGCCTGCCGCCCCGGCAACCCGCGCGACACCAGCGTCGAGGAAATCAAGGCGCTCTACAGGAAGCTGCTGTAAGGGAACGATAGGATACGCTGGGGAGGCCGCCTTTTTGAAAAAGGCGCCTCCCCAGACCTCTCCCGGAAAACACTTTGATCCGCCTAACAAAAATGCTGAAAGAAATGCAGCTCCCCGAATGCATCGTCGTTCGGGGAGCTGTTTTTTCTGGCGTACTTCGCCTGAAAGTCAGGAAACCCCTCCGTCACCTTCGGCGACAGCTTCCCTTTCAGGAGAGCCTTGAACCCGGTGCGAAACGCCTCCCCTGAAAGGGGAGGTGCCCGCGGCGCGGGCGGTGAGGTTAACCCACGCAGACTTCGGGAGCTTCAATCTATGGCTCCCGAAGTCGTCGATAGAACCCGCGGCAGCGAGTGGCCGTCGGCCCTGCCGACCGCAGACCTTGGCCGCTTCAGCCTATGGCGGCCGACGGTCGTCGATAGAACCCGCGGCAGCAAGTGGGTGCAGGCTCAGCCTGCCGGCAGCAGGTGGGAGTCGGCCCTGCCGACCGGACAAACTTCGGTGGGGGTCTGGGGGAGCGCAAAGCGAAGCGGAGCCTCCCC
>CAKUFB010000104.1 GCA_934647145.1 uncultured Clostridia bacterium | reverse complement strand
GTCCTTCAACACCCGCCAGAACATCGACCACGCCAAAGCGATCATGGACGAGCAGGGCTTTTCGACCGCCATCGTCGTCACCAACGCCTACCACGTCGCCCGCGCCAAGGCGCTTTGCCGGGACGCGGGCATCGAGGCGCTGGGCGCGGCGGCAAAAATGCCCATGGGATTCTTTATCCCCTGGAAGATGCGGGCGCGCGAGGCGCTCAGCTGGCTTAACTACCTGCTCAGAAAGGCGCTCTAGCCCCCACAACCCGCATCGCTCACCGCGCAGTCTCCGAAAAAGAGGCCGCGCGGTTTTTTTGCTCCCTCCGGGCGCTTCCAGCGGAGCGCCCTCAACGCCGCCCAGACCAGGGCGAGTCGGCAATGCCGACAGAAAATCCGCAGCGCGGATTCGCAGACCTTGACCGCTCCAATCTATGGCGGTCAATGGTCGTCGACAGGATGCGCGGCAGCAAGTGGCAGTCGGTCCTGCCGACCAGGCACTGCCTGCCGGCGCTGACGGTCGATTTCGTAGAGGCAGATGGAGGCGGCGCAGCCCGCGTTGAGGGAGGACGCGCTGCCCTGGATGGGGATTTTGGCGAGCACGTCGCAGTGCTCCTTCCAGCCCTTGGACAGGCCGAAGGTCTCGTTGCCGACGAGCAGCAGCGTGGGGCCGGTCAGGTCGACCTCCTCGAGCAGGCAGGTTCCGTGCGCGCTGGTGCCCACGACGTTCAGGCGCACCGGCAGCGACGCCGCCCAGTCGAGCGCGTCCTGCATCGACTCGAGCGCGGCGAACGGCCGGGCAAACAGCGTGCCGATGGTGGCGCGCAGGCACTGCGGGTCGTAAAAGTCGGCCGCGTGGCCAGTGGTCAGCACGCCGCAGGCACCGAACGCGTCGGCCGAGCGGATCAGCGTGCCCAGGTTGCCCGGCCCCTGCGGGCGGTCGAAGAGCACGAAGAGCGGGCTGGGCTGCGACGCGGCGGCCTGTGTCAGCCGCTGCAGGCCGTCGGTGCGCTGCCTGAGCAGGGCGATCAGCTCGCACGGGTTTTCGCGGTCGCTCAGCTCGGCGTGCAGCTCGGGCGACATCTCGTAGATTACCTCCGGCCGCGCCCTGGTCAGCATGTCCTGCGCCCAGCCGGACAGCCGCCTGCCGCCCGCATAGGCCATCGCGGCGAACTGCCAGCCGTGGGCAATCGCCTGCTCAATCGGATGCACGCCCTCCAGAAACATCAGCTTCTGCTGCGTGCGCTTTTCCCGGTTGCGCTTCAGGGTTTCGAACCGCTGAAACTCTGCCGAGCGCGTATTCATCTGCTTAATCATCTGCTTCACAGCGCCTTTCTTCAGGAACTTCCCAATACCCACATTATATCACATCCGCCGCCTGTAAACAAGGAAGAACGTTGGGCAGGCAGGGCCTGCGCCCACCTGCTGCCGGTCGGCAGTGCCGACGGCCACTTGCTGCCGGCAGGCTGAGCCTGCACCCACTTGCTGCCGCCAATCCTGACACGAAACCAGCCGCCATAAATTAGAGCGGCTGATTTCTTCGAATCCGCAGGCTTCCCTGCGGATTGAGGGTCGGCGCTGCCGACTCGCCCGGATGGGGCAAAAACCGCGCGGCCTCTTTTTGGAGACTGCGCGGTGAATGACATGGGGGCTACAGCGCCTTTCTGAGCAGGTAGTTAAGCCAGCTGAGCGCCTCGCGCGCCCGCATCTTCCAGGGGATGAAGAATCCCCGGGGCATTTTTGCCGCCGCGCCCAGCGCCTCGATGCCCGCGTCCCGGCACAGCGCCTTGGCGCGCGCGACGTGGTAGGCGTTGGTGACCACGATGGCGGTCGAAAAGCCCTGCTCGTCCATGATCGCTTTGGCGTGGTCGATGTTCTGGCGGGTGTTGAAGGACTGATCGTCGGTAAAGACGCTCGCCTCGGGCACGCCGCGCGCGGTCAGGTAGGCCTTCATCGCCGAGGCCTCGGTACACGGCTCGTCGCCGCCCTGCGCGCCGCAGACGATGAAACGGTCGGCATAGCCCGCCTCATACGCGGCAAGCGCCGTCTGCATGCGGTACTCAAGCGAGTTGCTCAGCGTGCCGTCCGGCCGCACGCGCGCGCCCAGCACGATGATGACGTCGCTTTTTTGCAGCTCGTCCCCGGCGTGCGCTTCCTGATAAACCACCCATGAAAGCGCCGCCGCGCCCACCAGCGCGCCCGCGAGGATCACGCACAATATCGCCTTCACGACCTTTTTCATGAATTACTGCTCCTGTAAAAACGCACTCAGTTTGTCGCGGCAGGCCTGAAGATCAGGCACCAGCACCGCCATGCCGCTGACCGTTTTGCTCTGGTAATCGCCGTCGTCCGGCAGGCGCAGCTGATCGATCTGCGCGCCCTTCATGGCCAGCAGCGTGGGCAGCAGCGAAATCATATCGGTCAGGGTCAGGTTGGTATCCACCCGGCCGATGTACCGGCTGACCAGCAGGCTCAGCTCGGTCAGCGACTTCTCCGTGACCTTTTCGTACAGCTTGGAGAGGATTTCGCGCTGGCGCTCGGTGCGCTTGAAGTCCGAGTCGATCTTGCGGTAGCGCCCGTAGGCCTGCACCTGCTTGCCGTTCATCTGCTGCTCGCCCAGTTTGGTCAGCAGATCCGAGTTCTTCGGGCACTTGAACTGCTCGTTGTAGCCGTCGATCACGCCGTTAATGGCCTTGAGCTGCTTCTGGCTGCTCACCGTCAGCGTCAGGCCGCCCAGATCGTTGATCGCGTCCACCACCATCGTCAGGTCGACCGCCACGTACTCGTCCACCTTCACGCCGAAGTTCTCCTCGATCGTGTCCATCAGCAGCTGCGCGCCGCCGCGGAAATAGGCCGCGTTGATGCGGTTGTTGCCCTCGCCCGGGATGTGTACGTACAGGTCGCGCATGATCGAGGTCAGCTTGATGCACTTGCCCTGCGGATCCAGCGTCACCAGGATGATGCTGTCCGAGCGGGACTGCTTCTCGCCCGGGCGCGCGTCCAGGCCGATGAGCAGGATGGTGCGCAGGTGATCCTGATTGGCCAGCAGCTCGCCCTCGTGCGAGAGCAGCTCGCGAACCTGCTCGTCCAGCTGCGCGATCATTTCGTCGGTCAGGTCGCCGCCGTCCAGCACGTCCACCGCGCCGCCGCCCTCATCCTGCGCCGGGGCGGGCTCCACCGTCGGCTCAGGCGCCTCGGGCGAGGGCGTGGGGGTCGTATAGGTCGCGTTGCCCGGCCGCGCGTTCGGGTTCGCGGGCACGGTATCGGCCCCTGCGCAGCCGCACAGGCACAGCACAAGCGCCGTGAATAATGCAATGAATTTCTTCAAGTTCCTTCACCTCTGCTCGGGAATTCCTCCCGTGAATATCATATTAGACGCACACAGCCGCAAATTCGTTCCCAGGCAGGCTGAGCCTGCACGCACTGGCTGCCGCGCATCCTGGCGACGACTGTCGGCCGCCATAGACTGAAGCGGCCGAAGTCTTCGAATCCGCAAGCTTCCTTGCGGATTGATAGTCGGCGCTGCCGACTCCCACTGCTTACTGGTATGCTGAGCACGCCGGAAGCACCGTCGCTTCAGCGTCCCCATCCAACCTCTCATGCGAAAATTACTTTTGGGTAGAGAGGTTTATCCTTGTTTCGCAAGTGCTTTCCGGGAGAGCTCGAGAGGGGCCTTTCTCAGAAAGGCCGCCTCTCGATCGTCTCCTCCAGCAGCGCGGCGGCGGAGGCGATGAGGCGCTCGCAGGGGCGTTTGGCGTAGTACTCGGGGGTGCGTTCGGCGGGGGTAGGGGAGACGGGTACGCCCGCGCGGGTGAGCAGCTCGCGGCAGTTCATGGTGCCGTTTCGCTCGATGAAGGCGTTGACGAGCGCCTGCACGCGTTCGTAGTGGGCGCGCTTGACCTCGAGGTTGTTGGGCTCGTCGTAGCCCATGAGCAGTCCCGCGACGATCAGCATGCCGCTGACCGCGCCGCAGTTCTGCCTCAGGCCGCCCATTCCGCCGCCGAAGGAGGACGCCAGGCGCACCGCCTGTACCTCGTCGATATTCGTCAGATCGCTGAAGGCCAGCACGACGGCCTGCGCACAGTTATAGCCCTTCAGAAAGTATTCTCGCGCCAAATCCGCATGGTTCATGGGACGTACCTCCGTGTTTTCGAAAAGTTTTGTGTACTGGGATGATTATAACACGCGGGTGTGGTACAATACAATCGCAAATGATTGGAAAGGAGTCCAAAACATGGCTGAGAATCAATATACCGAGCGCCTGTACGGCGCGCGCAGGCAGACCGACCGCCTGTGGAGCCTGGGCGCGGGGGCGCTGAACTTTCAGGGAATCCTGATGGATACCGCCCGCTTCATCGAGCGGGAGCAGCTGCTGGACGAGAAGCTATGGACGCTGTTCGTCAACCAGTTCCGCCGCAATGTGGACGACGCCGACCACGGCTGGCGCTGCGAATACTGGGGAAAGATGATGCGCGGCGCGGTGTTTACGTATGAGGTGACCGGGAGCGAGCCGCTCTACCGGGCGATGGAGCGCACGGTGCGCGACCTGCTCACCGCGCAGGACGAGGACGGCCGCTTCAGTAGCTATTCCAGGGAGGTTGAGTTCCACGGCTGGGATCTGTGGGGGCGCAAGTACATCCTGCTGGGCCTGGAGTACTTCCTCGAGATCTGCCGGGACGAGGCGCTCTCGGAGCGGATTGTGGAGGCGATCAAGCGCCACGCCGACTACATTGTCGGGCGCATCGGCGACGAAAAGGAAGGCAAGATCGAGATCAACACCGCGACCGACCACTGGGGCGGCCTGAATTCCAGCTCGATCCTGGAGCCGTTCGTGCGGCTGTACAGCCTGACCGGCGAGAAGCGGTACCTGGACTTCGCCGACTACATCGTCTCGCGCGGCGGCTGCACGAAGATGAACCTGTTCGAGATGGCCTATGAGGACAGGCTGGCCCCGTACCAGTATCCCTTCACCAAGGCCTACGAGATGATGAGCTGCTTTGAGGGTCTGGCCGAGTATGCCCGCGTCACCGGCAGCGAAAAGTGGAAGCAGGCGGTGATCCGCTTCGCTTATCAGGCCGCGAAGACCGACATCACCGTCATCGGCTGCGCGGGCTGTACCCACGAGCTGTTCGACCACTCGGCCGTGCGCCAGTTGGACGCGTCCGAGAAGGGCATCATGCAGGAAACCTGCGTCACCGTGACCTGGATGAAGCTGTGCCTGCAGGCGCTGGGCCTGAGCGGCGACGCGTTCTTCGCCGACTGCATCGAGCAGTCGATGTACAACGCGCTTTTGGGCGCGGTCAACACAAAAAAGTGCGAGACCAACGGCGGCCTGCCTTTCGACAGCTACTCGCCCCTGCTGCCCGGCGTGCGCGGCCGCATGATCGGCGGGTTTAAGGTGATGGAGGAGGGCGCGTTCTACGGCTGCTGCGCGGCGATCGGCGCGGCGGGCACCGGCTTTATGGGCCGCGTGGGCGTGATGGCGCACAGAAACGGCCTGGCGCTCAATCTGTTCCTGGACGGCAAGGTGCAGGCGAGCACGCCCTCCGGCCAGTTCCTCAGCCTGATCACCCGCACCGGCTACCCGGCGGACGGCCTGGTCGAGACCACCGTGTGCCTGGCAAAGGAGGAGCGCTTCGAGATCTGGGTGCGCGTCCCCGCGTGGAGCGGGGAGACCCTGCTGACGGTCAACGGCGAGACCGTGCCCTGCGAGGAGAGCGGCTACGCCCTGCTCGACCGCGTGTGGAAGAACGGCGATGTGATCCGCTTGTCGCTCGACATGCGCGTGCGGCGAATTCTGCCCGAGGCCTGCGGCGTGTCCAGCGGCGACGCGCCCTACGTCGCCTTCTGCCGCGGCCCGCTGACCCTGGCGCGCGACGCGCGGCTGGGCGAGGACGTGGACGCGCCCGTGCGCCTGACCGACGAGGAGGCGCATCTGACCGAGCCTGTGCCCTTCGCCGCGCAGGTGACGGTCGCCGTGCCGCTTGAGGGCGGCAAAACCATGCGCCTGATCGACTACGCCTCGGCCGGCAAGACCTGGGACTGCCACTCCCGCATGGCCGCCTGGGTGAAGGTCGCGCGATAATGACTGGCGCAGCGGGGGGCGGCAGGCTGAGCCTGCACCCGGTTGCTGCCGCCGGATAGAACACGAAACCAGCCGCCATAGATTGGAGCGGCTGGTTTCTTCGAATCCGCAAGCTTTCTTGCGGATTACTGGTCGGCATTGCCGACTCGGGCAGCGCAAATACACAGCGTGGGCACGGGGCTGTTATCGTAAATTCCACTTTCCGGAGGGGAAAAAAGTTTCCCTGCGGTTTTTACATTTGGAAATCCTTTAGATTTCAGCAAAACTGGTGAGGGGGCAGAGGGAGCCTGCTTCTCCGTCCGCCAGCTTGTCAAAACTTTTTTGACAAGCTGAATCCCCGCGCCGCAAAGCGGTGCGGGGATTTTCAAAAGCTGCGGCATGCAGTGATCAGGCCTTCATCTCCACCATGTACTGCATGACCATGTCGTCGTTTTCAGGCAGGCCTTCATGGCCGAAGTCGGGGTAGATGACGACCTCCTTCTCGGAGGGAATGCGGTTGTAGGCCGCGAACTGGGTCGAGGGCGGGCAGATGGTGTCCATCATGCCGGTGAACATCTTGACCTTGCAGCGGATGCGGTGGGCGAGGTTCTTGTTGTCGATGTAGCCCAGGCGGGTGAAGACGTCTGCCTCGCGCTCATGACGGGGGTCGAAGTGGCGGAAGTATTCCTGCAGCTCGAGGTACGCGCCCTTGGCAAGGTCCATCTCCCACACGCGGCGGTAGTCGCTCAGGAAGGGATAGCTGGGCGCGGCGCGGTTGAGCGTGGGGGTCAGGGCCGCGCAGGCCAGCGTCAGACCGCCGCCCTGGGAGCCGCCGTGCGCGCCCACGCGGGTCTCGTCCACGTCGTCCATGGCCATCACGATGCGGGCCAGCTGAGCGCAGTCCAGGAACACGTTGCGGAAGTACAGCGCGTCCGGAGAGCCTTCGTCCAGGCCGCGGATAATGTGGCCGTGCAGCGTGTTGCCCCTGACACCACCCACGTCCTCGGACAGGCCGCCCTGACCGCGGCAGTCCAGCGCGGCGATCACGAAGCCCTGCAGCGCGTAGCCCGCCAGGCTGCTGAAGGAGCCGCAGTCGCCCGAATAGCCGTGGAAGCGCAGCACAGCGGGCAGCTTGCCCTCGCGCCTGACCGGGCGGGCGAACTTGCAGTGGATGCGCGCGCCCTGCATGCCGGTGAAGTACAGGTGGTAAAACTCGGCCAGGCCGGGCAGCTGGAATTCGGCGGGCACAAGCTCATAGCCCACGCCCAGCTGTTCCATTTCGGCCAGGCTCCTGTCCCAGTACGCGTCGATGTCCTCCGGGCATTCGTTGCGCCCCATGTAGACCTTTAGCTCCGATAGCGGCTTATCAATCAGCATGTGTGAATCGTTCCTTTCTGTCTGTCAGTTTCTGTCCGTGCGAAAAAACCGAACACAGTATACCAGACTTCCGCGCATGTGTCAAATATGTCTTTTCCCTTTTTCATGTTGACAAATCAACGTCTGTGTACTATACTAGTTTCATGTTGACAAATCAACATGTGATTGAAAGCGGAGGACAGGACATGGAGAATCGTTTCGAGACGTTTACCGTACTGATTGCGAAGATCAGTCGAAGCATTCGCCGGATCAAGGCGGAGGAAATGGCGAAATTTGACCTGAAAGCGACGCACGTAAACTGCCTGTATTATCTGTATTCGGCGGGCGCGCTGACCGCGTCGGCGCTGTGCGAGCGATGCGAAGAGGATAAGGCGGTGATTTCGCGTTCGCTGGAATACCTGGAGGAGAACGGATATCTGGTGTGCGATGCGAAGAACGGACGGCGCTATCGAAGCGCGCTGCGGCTCACTGAAAAAGGGGAATCCGTGGCAAGGTCGATCGCCGAAAGGATCGACGGCCTGGTCGAATGGGCGAGCGCGGAGGTGGACGATGCGGATCGAGCGGCGATGTACCGCGCGCTTGCGGCCATCAGCTCGCGACTTGAAAAAGAAAAGGAGAACAGAGCATGAGCCATACGCAGATCATCATCGATTCAACGGTGGACGTCGCCGCGCAGTATCTCGAGCACGTGCGCATTGTGCCGCTTACGGTGCGATTCGGGGAGCGGGAGCTGATCGACGGCGTGACGGTTACGCGCCAACGCTTTTATGAAATGCTGATCGAGAGCGACGCGCTGCCCACGACCAGCCAGGCCGCGCCGGCCGCGTTTGAGGAGGAATATGAGCGGCTGAAGGGACGCGAGGCGGTCGTGATTACGATCTCCTCAAAGCTCTCGGGCACCTTCCAGAGCGCGTGTCTCGCGGCGCAGGGCTATCCCAACGTGCGGGTGGTGGACAGCGGCTCCGCTTCGATCGGGGCGGGTATCCTGGCAGAATATGCGATTTCCTGCGCGGAAGCGGGCATGAGCGCCGGGGAAATCGCGCGCCGGGCGGAGGAAAAACGTGCTGACGTATGCGTCATCGCGCTGCTGGATACGCTGGAATACCTGAAGCGCGGCGGGCGCATCTCCAAAACCGTGGCGGTGACGGGCGCGATCCTGAATATCAAGCCGGTGCTGACGATCGCGGACGGCGCGATTTCGCTGATCGGCAAGGCGCGCGGCTCGAAGCAGGGCAACAAC
>CAKUFB010000103.1 GCA_934647145.1 uncultured Clostridia bacterium | reverse complement strand
GCCCCTCCCCGCGCCGCACTGCGGCGCAATCCCGTTCTCCGGGACGCGCTGCGTCCCGGAGAACAGCGCCCCGCGGCGGCTATGCCGCTGCGGGGCGTGTGCAGAGCGGGAGGGGCGCTTGCGTCCCCTCCCGCTCTGCACACGCTCAATAAAAGAGGCCGGGCAGTGCTTTTGCACTGCCCGGCTTCTTTTGTTGAGCTTATTCCGCATCCCTCAGGATCTGCTTTAGCGCGGCGAGCTGCTCGGCCGTGCCCGTTGCCAGCAGGTACGCGCACCCTTCTGCGCCCAGCACGCCGCCGGCGGCGATCAGCTCGGCCCGCGCGCCGGTGAGGGCGGCAATCGCGTCCAGCTCGGTGAACACGCGTCCGGCGAGGGGCGCAAGGCGCGGCCCTGTGCCTTCTTCATTTGCGCACAGGGCGCTCAGTCGAGCGATGGGCGCGTCCACGCGCTTTTCCAGGCCCACCGGCACGATCACCTGCACGCGCCTGCCGATGGCCGCGGCGGTGATGGGAATCATCGTGCCGCCCTGGGGATGGCCGATCAGCACGCCCGCCTCGCCCAGCGGCAGGTTGACGGCGTTCGCGCCCTTGAGAATCACGTCGCCGGCGCTCAGCTCGGGCGCGACCTCGAACACGGTTCTTCCGAACACCGCCCGCCCGTGATCGATCAGCAGATCGCCCTCCATCGTTCCCTCGGGCAGCTTTGCGCCAGGCGCGACGGTCACGCCCCTGCGGAAGGCCTGCCGGTCAAACGGATGCGTTTCACCCAGCGCATGGAGCGCCGCCTCGGCCACATAGCCGTTGGTCGTGCCCGCGACGATCAGCACCTTTTTCTCATACAGGGCTCTTTTAAACTGCGCGTCGGCGAGCAGACCCCGGGCGATCAGCCGCTTGCCCGCCTCAACGGTCAGCATGAACTCATGGGATTTCACAGGGGGCTTCCTCCTTTCGGCTTACCAGGTAAAGTGGCCGTTTTTCGCGAAGAATTCCTCGGCGTATTCGCGCATGCAGTCCTGCTCGATGGCGGCGCGGATCTGCTCCATCTGGCGCAGCAGAAAGCGCACGTTGTGGATGGAGATCAGGCGCAGCGCGAGGATTTCCTCGGCCTTGAACAGGTGGCGGATATAGGCGCGGGAGAAGTTTTTACAGGCATAGCAGTCGCAGCCCTCCTCCATCGGGCCGAAATCGTGCGCGTAGGCGGCGTTTCGGATGACCAGGCGGCCGCCCTGGCTGAAGGCGGTGCCGTTTCTGGCCACGCGGGTGGCCAGCACGCAGTCGAACATGTCCACCCCGCGCAGCACGCCCTCGACCAGGCAGTCCGGGCTGCCCACGCCCATCAGGTAGCGCGGCTTGTGCTCGGGCATGTAGGGGGCGATGGCCTCGAGCATGTCGTACATGATCTCCTTGGGTTCGCCCACGGACAGGCCGCCGATGCCGAAGCCGGGCAGGTCGAGCTTGGCCATTTCTTTGGCGCACTCGATGCGCAGATCCTTGTAAAACGCGCCCTGCACGATGCCGAAGAGCGCCTGATCCTGGCGCGTCTTGGCCTTCATGCAGCGGTCGAGCCAGCGCAGCGTGCGGTGCATGGCCTTCCTGGCGCGGTCGTAGTCGCAGGGGTAGGGCGAGCATTCGTCGAACTGCATCATGATGTCGCTGCCCAGCTTTTCCTGCACGCCCACCGACACCTCGGGTGAGAAGTAGTGCCTGCTGCCGTCCAGGTGGGAGCGGAACTCCACGCCGTCCTCAGTCAGCTTGCGCAGCTCGGACAGCGAGAACACCTGAAACCCGCCGCTGTCGGTCAGGATGGGGCGGTCCCAGTTCATGAATTTGTGCAGGCCGCCCGCCTCGGCGATCAGATCCTCGCCCGGGCGCAGGTGCAGGTGGTAGGTGTTGGACAGGATGATCTGCGCGCCGCACAGCTTCAGCTCGTCGGGCGTAAAGGTCTTGACGGTCGCCTGCGTGCCCACCGGCATGAAGATGGGCGTCTCGATCACCCCATGGGGCGTGTGCAGGCGGCCCCGGCGCGCGCCGGTGTATTTATCCACGTGCAGGAGCTCGAATTCAAAGGGCTTGCTCAATCGGTTCACCTCGTCGTTTTGTAGACTGTGCGATGAATTTCGCGGGCGGTGCGTTCGGCCTGCTCCCGCGAGGAAAAGGCCGGGCAGGAGAGCAGGCGCAGCGGGAGGTCGTTGCCCCCCGCGCGATAGGACGGCTGGAAGTAGGGCAAATCCTCCTCGGCCGCCCAGCCGTGGCGCGCGTAAAAGCCCAGCCTGCGGCGCGCCCACTCGGTTTCGGGCAGCTCGGCCTCGAGCACCAGCGGGCAGTCGGTCTGCTTTTTCAGCTCCTCGAGAATCTGGCCGCCCAGGCCCTGGCTGCGCAGGGCGGGGTTGACCGCGAAGTGCTCCAGGAACAGCGCGTCCTGAATCGGCCACATGGTCAGGACGGCCGCGAGGGTTCCGTCCTCGCCGATCGCGACGAGCGCGCTGATTTTGCCCGTCTCCAGCATTTCGCGCTGCACGGGCGACTCGCGGCGCTCCGTCTCGGGAAAGGAAGTCTCCAGCAGGGAAATCGCCTGCTCAAGCAGCTCGCCCGTCAGCGGGCGGTTCGCGCCGTATCGTTCAAACGTCATTTTTTTCTCCCGTTACTTCACGACGACCAGCTCGTACTCCCTGCTGCCCAGGCCGATCTTCTCGGCGTGCGCAAGACAGCTGCGCCACTCGGATTCGGGCGTGGAGTTCTTGAAGTGGTCGTGGTGGTCGACGAAGCCCTTCTCGGCCATGTGGTCGGAGAGCTGGCTGTTGGGCAGGGGGGCAGCGGCCAGGCAGGCGTCCACGCAGGCCTGGTCGAGCGCCAGCGGGTCGAACGAGGCGAACATGCCCAGGTTGGGCAGGATGGGCGCGTCGTTTTCACAGTGGCAGTCGCAGTTGGGCGACACGTCCACCACCAGCGAGATGTGGAAGTTGGGCCGGCCGTCCACCACCGCCTTGGTATACTCGGCCATGCGGCAGTTGAGCTCGGTCAGCGCGGCGCTGTCCCTGAAGGAAATCGCGTCGAAGTTGCACGCGCCCAGGCACCGTCCGCAGCCCACGCAGTTCTTCGTGTTGACGCGCATCCTGCGCGCCGCCTCGTCAAACTCCAGGCCGCCGTTGGCGCACTCGCGCTGGCAGCGCCTGCAGCCGCGGCAGGCCTCGGGATTGATCGTAGGCTGGCCGTTGCTGTGCTGCTCGGTCTTGCCCGCGCGGGAGCCGCAGCCCATGCCGATGTTCTTGATCGTGCCGCCGAAGCCGGTCATCTCGTGGCCCTTGAAGTGGGTCAGGCTGATGAACACGTCCGCGTCCATGATCGCCCGGCCGATCTTCGCCGCCTTAACATACTCGCCGCCCGCGACCGGCACCTCGACGTCGTCCGTGCCCTTCAATCCGTCGCCGATCAGGATCGGGCAGCCCACGGTCAGCGGCGTGAAGCCGTTCTCCCAGGCGCAGTACAGGTGCTCCAGCGCGTTCTTCCGGCTGCCCGGATACATCGTGTTGCAGTCGGTCAGGAAGGGCTTGCCGCCCAGCTCCTTCACCACGTCCACCACCGCGCGGGCGTAGTTCGGGCGCAGGTAGCTGATGTTGCCCAGCTCGCCGAAGTGCATCTTGATCGCCACGAACTTGCCGTCCATGTTCAGCCGCTCGATGCCCGCGCGCCGAATCAGCTTCCTGAGCTTATTGGGCAGGCCGTCGCCAAACGCCTTGGTGCGAAAATCGGTAAAATACACGGTTGACTTGCTCATCATAAAACCCTCCTTGTTTGGGGAACGTTCGATAGGCCGCCTTTTTGCCGGGCAGTATTCGGGTTCATCCGCCACGCCACAAGAGAAAATGCGGCAGCAGGTGCTTTTCGGGAGAGCTCGAGAGGGGCTTTTCTCCCGGGCAGTGCCCGGCCCCATCTGCTGCCGCGAAACGAAAAGAAATGCTTTTCATTGATCTGGCGCATAGGGGACTCCCTGCCGCCTCTCGAACGTCCCTAACGTCCCTAAAGGGGCACCCCGCGCGCGCAGGATGCCCCGAGTGCTTGCTTCAGAGCCCGATCAGGCCCACCACATGCCGCCCTTATCCTCGAAGATCATGACTTCCTTCAGGAAGGCGATGGCCTTCTGCAGACCCTCGCCCATGCTCATGACGGAGTCCTCGTGCTCGATGGAGATCGGCCCGTCGTAGCCCACCAGGCGCAGGTTGGACATAATGTCCTTCCAGGTCTGATAGTCGTGGCCGTAGCCCACGGAGCGGAAGATCCAGCTGCGGTGGATTTCGTCGGCGTAGTGCTTGGTGTCCAGCACGCCGTTGGTCTTGGTGTTGATCTCGTCGATGCGGGTATCCTTGGCGTGGAAGAAGTAGATCGCGTCGCCCAGGTAGCGGATGGCGTACACCGGGTCGATGCCCTGCCAGAACAGGTGGCTGGGGTCGAAATTCGCGCCCAGAATCGGGCCGACCTCCTTGCGGATGCGCATCATGGTCTCGGGGTTGTACACGCAGAAGCCGGGGTGCATCTCAAAGGCGATCTGCTTGATGCCGTGAGACTCGGCCCAGGCGGCGGTCTTCTTCCAGTAGGGGATCAGCACGTCGTTCCACTGATACTTGAGAATCTCGGAGAAATCGTCCGGCCAGGGGCAGGTGACCCAGTTGGGGGTCTTGTCCTCGGGGCAGCCGCCGGGGCAGCCGGAGAAGGTGATGATGCGCGTCACGCCCATCTTCTCGGCCAGGAGCACGGTCTGCTCAAAGTCGGAATGGAACCTGGCCGCGATTTCCTTGTCGGGGTGAATGGCGTTGCCGTGTACCGAGAAGGCCGCGATGTCCAGGTCGTACTTTTTCAGCGTGGCGAGCATCTCGTCGATCTTTTCGGGATGCGCCAGCAGGTCGCGCGGCTTGCAGTGCGCGTCGCCCGGGAAGCCGCCGCAGCCGATCTCAATCGCCTGCACGCCGCTGTCATGCAGATATTTGCAGGCCTCCTCCAGCGTCATCTGAGCCAGCGCCGGATTAAAAACGCTCAGTTTCATGTCTTCATTCCTCCTTGAATCTCGCTTATTTTTCCATGCTTCTATTATACCAGCCGCCGCGGCCGCTGTCAATCCTCCCCGCGCCGCCGCGCAATCGAAGCAATATATGCGCGTGCGTTTTGTTTTATAGCTTAACGTTATTGACAGTCTATTTTACTCGCAGTACAATATGAAATAGACAGGAAGGAGTGAACCTGATGAACCAGTTGGTAAGAGATTACTTGAATCAAAAAGAGCAGGAGAGAAAGCAGATTTCTCAAATGGAGAAGGACAAATTGCTGCTCGAACTGAACCTGTTTGAGAAGGAATACTCTCCCGATGGAAAGTATTCGCGCGAATATCCAGAAAGCGAATTGGATCAGGAAACAAATACGACAAGGTACTTTAAGAAAATACCTGCTGAGGTTTCTGATGAGGAATATGCCGAAATACTGCAATACCAGAAGGAAGCGAAGAGTCAGCAGCGCAACGGGCTTTCGACTGTTTTCCAAGTTTTGGCAGTGATTGTCATCATAGGAGGCTTTTTTGTCGGAATCGCCGCAGGAGAGCTTACAGGAATCACTTTAATTCAATGGGTGGTTGGTTTCGTAATCGGGATGATCTGTTTGGGGTTTGGTGAAATCATCCGGCTGCTTACAGATATAAAAAATATGCAATCGTAAAAACAGCCGCGCATTTTACCGGAAAATGGCGTAACCGGATTTCTCTCGACAGGGGCGGCGAAACGTGATATAATCGGCTAAAGATTATTCGTTTTCGGGAGATTGAGCCATGGTACTATTGACCTTGCAGGACGTGAGCAAGTCCTTCGGCCTGAACCGCATCCTTTCCGGCGTGAACCTGACACTGAAGGAGGGTGCCCGCATGGGGCTTGTGGGGGTGAACGGCTCGGGCAAGTCCACGCTGATGAAGCTGATTTCCGGCGGCATGCAGCCCGATACCGGCACGGTGAGCCTGATGAAGGGCGCGCAGGTGGGGCTCTTAACCCAGCAGGCGGACATCGACAGCGACCTGAACGTCTGGGACGAACTGGCGCGCGTGTTCGAGCCGCTGCAGCGCATGGAGGAGCGCCTGCGCGAGATGGAGCGCGAAATGGCCGAGAAGCACGCCGATCCCGAGGCCATGGCGCGCCTGTCCGAGGACTACGCCCGCCTGACCGAGCGCTTCGAGCGCAAGGGCGGCTACGAGTGGCCCAGCCGCATACAGGGCACGCTGGTCGGCCTGGGCTTCTCGAAGGAGCGCCAGGAGATGCCCGCGCGGCTGCTCTCCGGCGGCGAAAAGACCCGCCTGTGCCTGGCGCGCATCCTGCTGTCCCAGCCCGACCTGCTCCTGCTGGACGAGCCCACCAACCACCTCGACCTTTCCGCCACCCAGTGGCTGGAGGACACGCTGCGCAAGTACAGGGGCACCGTACTGGTCATCTCGCACGACCGCTACTTCCTCAACAGCGTGTGCGACTGCATGGCCGAGCTGTCCATGACGCGCCTGACCCAGTACGAGGGCAACTACGACGCCTTCTCCGTCAAGCGCCGGATGAACCTGGAGCGCCAGCTCAAGGAATACCAGATGCAGCAGAAGGAAATCGCCCGTCAGAAGGCCATTATCGAGCGCTATCGGATGTACAACCGCGAAAAGTCGATCAAAGCCGCCGAGAGCCGCGAAAAGCAGCTGGAGAAGATGGAGCGGATCGAGCGCCCGGTGGACGAGCAGCGCATCCGCTTCTGCTTCGAGGCGCGCCGCCGCACCGGCGAGGACGTGCTCATGGCGAAGGATCTGTCCAAGAGCTTCGGCGGGCACAGGCTGTTTGAGCGCTTCGACCTGCACCTGCGCGCGGGCGACCGCGTGGCCGTCATCGGCCCCAACGGCATCGGCAAGACCACGCTGCTGCGCATCCTGGTGGGCGAGCTGCCGCCCGACACCGGCAGCGTGCTCTACGGCTCCAATGTGGACGTAGGCTACTACGACCAGCAGCAGGCCGGCCTGCACGAGCATAAGACCGTCATGGACGAGGTCTGGGACGACTTCCCGCGCATGCAGCCCGACGAGGTGCGAAGCGTGCTGGCGCTGTTCCTGTTTACGGGCGACGACGTGTTCCAGCCCATCTCCACCCTCTCCGGCGGCGAGCGCGGCCGCGTGGCGCTGACCAAGCTCATGCTGCGCAGGGATAATCTGCTCCTGCTGGACGAGCCCACCAACCACCTGGACATGGACTCCCGCGAGGTGCTCGAGGGCGCGCTGGACGACTTCACCGGCACGCTGCTTACCGTCTCGCACGACCGCTACTTCATCAACCGCGTCGCCAACCGCGTGGTCGAGATGACCGCCGACGGCGTGCGCGAGTACCTGGGCAATTACGACGACTACCTCGAAAAGAAGCGCCGCGAGCTGGCCGGCGAGGACGACGCCGCCGCGCCTGCCATCACCCGCACCGAGTTGGAAAAGAACAGGCGGCGCGAGCGCCAGGCCCGCGAATCCCAGAAGGCGCGCGAGAACCGCGTCGCCGCGCTCGAGGCCGAAATCGCCCGCACCGAGGAGCAGCTTGCCTCCCTCGAGGCGCAGATGGCCGACCCCGCCACCTACCAGTCCCCCGACAGGGCCGCCTCGGTCGCCCGCGCCCATCGCGACACACAGGCCGCCCTCGACGCGCTCTACGAGGAATGGTCTGAAGCCGCGGAATAGCCGGGCAGGCAGGGCCGACTGCCACTTGCTGCCGGCAGGCTGAGCCTGCACCCACCTGCTGCCGCCGGACGGAACACGAAACCAGCCGCCATTAATTCGAGCGGCTGATTTCTTCGAATCTGCGGATTTCTCCGCAGATTGATAGTCGGCGCTGCCGACCCGAGCTGGGGGAGGCTCCGCTTCGCTTTGCGCTCCCCCAGACCCCCACCGAAGTTTGTCCGGGCAGGCTCAGCCTGCCCCCACCTGCTGCCGCCGGGTCTGACACGAATTCGGGAACCATTATTTTGTGTTCCCGAATTCTTCGGTTTTCCGGGTCGGCATTGCCGACCCGGTCTGGGGGAGGCTCCGCTTCGCTTTGCGCTCCCCCAGACCCCCACCGAAGTTTGTCCGCTCGGCGCCGCCGACGCCTGCTGCCACCGGGTCTGACACGAATTCGGGAACCATAGATTGAAGTTCCCGAATTCTCCGGTTTTCCGGGTCGGCATTGCCGACCCGGGCTGGGGGAGGCTCCGCTTCGCTTCGCGCTCCCCCAGACCCCCACCGAAGTTTGTCCGCTCGGCGCCGCCTATGCCTGCTGCCTGAGCCTGAATCCCAGCCCCGGAAGCGCGATCGGCTTTTCGGGCCTTTTGACGACAGCGGCAAAAGATCGAGCGGAAATCAGGCGCAGCGCAATGCTTTTCCTGCGTGACAGAAAACGGCCTGGCATGCCCGAACCGCCTTGTCAAGGAAGGATTCGCCGTGTTATAATAACTCGACAGAGGTGAAACGACATGAGGCAGACCACGCTTTGCTACATAGAAAAAGGCGGGCAGTATCTGATGCTGCACCGCATCAGGAAGGAAAACGACGAAAATAAGGACAAGTGGATTGGCGTCGGCGGCAAGCTCGAGGACAGGGAAAGCCCCGAAGACTGCGTGCTGCGCGAGGTGAAGGAGGAAACCGGCCTGACCCTGACCGAGTATCGCTATCGCGGGCTGGTGACCTT
>CAKUFB010000102.1 GCA_934647145.1 uncultured Clostridia bacterium | reverse complement strand
AAAAACTGCAAGGAAACGATTTTTGCTCTGGAAAATGGGATTTTCCGGCGCAAAAATCGTCCCGTGCCCACCGTACATGCCGCTGGGCACGATTGAAAGTTCGAAAGGGCTGCGGCCCTCTCGAGCTCTCCCGAGTTTTTTGACAGTCTGGGGCAGGCTCAGCCTGCCGGAGAGCCTGCCGCTCGAGGTATTATGCAGACCCTGAGGGCTCCAATCTATGGCCCTCAGGGTCGTCGACAGAACCGGCGGCAGCAAGCGGCAGTCGGCCCTGCCGACCGGCGGCAAGCGGCTCCGGACACTCTCCGGCCTCGGTCAGCGGATTTGGGCACTGCCCGGCGGACTCGGCCTCCAGCGTGAAGCAGCTGACCTCGAAGGCGTTGCGGGTGATGTACTCGCCGCTTTCGAGCAGCTTCTGATACTCGCGGGACTGCAGCCGCCCGGTCACGCGCACGCGGTCGCCCACGTGGAAGCGCGCGGCGAACTGCGCGTTTCTCCCCCAGGCGATGCAGGGGATGTAGTCGGACTTACCGAAGGCGCGATTGACCGCCAGCATCAAATCGCAGATCTCGCGGCCGAAGGGCGTCGAACGATAGACCGGCGGCTTGCACAGCGCGCCGCTGAGCTCGACCCGGTTGAGCGTGTCGTTTTCCGCGCCGACGCCGATATGCTGCGCGAAGAGCGTCACCATCAGCCGGCCGGCGCCCTCCACCATCTTGTTATAGGAACGCACCTGACCCTGCATCTGCAGGAGCGTTTCGGGCGACCATTCCTCGCCCGAGAGCAGCTTGCCCGGAATGGTGACCGGCAGTCGGTCGATCGCGCCGGATAGCCGCTTCACCAGCAGCGTTCCGGCGTAGAAGGGCTCGCTCATGACCTCGTGACTCAGCTCCAGCGGGCCGTCCAGGCGTCCCGCGGCGACCATGCGATTGTTGGGATTCTCCATCGTATCACTCCTCTTTTTTCCATGGACATGCGTTTACTCTTATTCTATGCATGCACCCGGGAAATATGCCTGGAGCGCTTCGCGGTTTGACAGGGCGCGTCAGGTATGATATGATAGAACCATTGCATGGAAAAGGATGGGATACGACATGATAAAGAAGCTCCTTGTGCCGTTCGCGGCGCTGCTCTGCCTGCTGCTGATCCCGCTGGCCGCACAGGCTGAGGGGCTGTCCCTCTCGATGGACGGTCAGCCGGTCGCCGAAAGCCTCACAGTCGACATCACCGCGCACCCGACCTTCCAGATGACGGCCAGCGAGCCCGTTTCCTGGAGCAGCTCCGCCCCGGCCCGGCTGCAGGTGGACGAGAACGGCCTGTGTACGCCCGCGCGCTCCGGCGAGGTCACGCTGACCGCCACCGCCCTCTCCGGCGAAAAGGCGAGCGTGCGCATTCGGCAGCTGCGCGGCGTGGGGGAAATCCGGCTGACCGGCGAGCGCGAGCTGACTGCCGGACAAAGCGTGCGCTTTGAGGCCGAGGTTCTGCCTGGCAACGCCACGGAGGACGGCCTGACCTGGTCCTCCTCCGACCCGAGTGTGGCCAAGGTCAACCGCTACGGCACCGTCATGGCGCAGCGGGTGGAGAAGGCCGGCACGGCGATCATCACCGCGCGGGCGAAGGACGGACTGGGCGCGTTCGCTCAGTTCGAGGTCACCGTGCGCCCCGCCGCCCGGAAAATCACGCTGTACCTGGACGATCAGCCGGTCAGCGGACAGACCCTGTCCCTCGACCTGGGCGCGGAAGACCGGACGCTGTCCCTCCGGGCGGTCGTCGAGCCGGCCGACGCGGCGCAGACCGTGCTCTGGAGCAGCTCCGCCAAAGGCCGCGCCACCGTGAAGGACGGCCTGGTCACCGGCCTGAAAAACGGCTCCGTCACGCTGACGGCCACGAGCGCCGCCGACAGGCGCGTCAAGACCTCCTGCAGGCTCTCCCTGGGCACGCTGGTCAACCAGATCGATCTGACCGCGCCGTCTGAGCTGACCGCGGGCGCCTCCGCAAAGGCCTCCGCCCGCGCGCTGCCCGAGAGCGCCTCAAACCGCAAGGTGCGCTGGACGAGCTCCGACCCGTCCGTGCTGACCGTCAACGCCTACGGAGGCCTGCGCGCCCATTCGGTCTCCGAACGCCGCCAGGTGACGCTCACCGCCACCGCCGCCGACGGAAGCGGCACAGTCGGCAGCCGGGTCGTCACCGTCTGCCCCGCGCCGCAGTCGGTCGAGCTCCTGCTCGACGGACAGGCGGTCAACGGACAGACCTTCGCGCTCGACCTGGCCGGGGAGGGCCGGTTGCTGCTTTTGGCCCGCGTGCTGCCCGAGCAGGCCGCGCAGACCATCACCTGGACCTCCTCCAACAAAAACGTCGCCTCCGTGTCGGACGGCCTGGTAATCGCCCGCCGCAGGGGCACGGTCACGTTGACCGCCGTCTCCGCGGACAAAAAGGTGCGCGCCACCTGCCGCGTCACCGTCAGCACGCTGGCCAAAAGCGTGCAAATCTCCGGCCCGGACGGCGTGTCCAGCGGCAGGAGCATCCGCCTGTCGGCCTCTGTCCAGCCCGCTGGCGCAACCGTAAAAAAGGTCGTCTGGTCGTGCGACAACGCAAACGCGCTTCGAGTGAACGCCTCCGGCACCGCGACCGGCCTGGACGTGCCCGCCATCACGACCGTCACCGTGCGCGCCGCGGCGGCCGACGGAAGCGGCGTGTACGGTACGCATCGCGTCACCGTCTATCCCCGTCCGCAGGCCGTGCAGCTTTCGATGAACGGAAGCAGCCTGCCCAACATCCTCTTCCTGGACAGCGCCGCGGCCGGCACCGCCTGCACGGTCAGCGCCTCGATCTACCCGGCCGACGCCGCGCAGGGCGTGACCTGGTCCACCTCCAACGCCCGCGTGGCGCGCGTCGATTCAAGCGGCGTGGTGACCTGCGTGGGCGCGGGCAGCGCCGTCATCACCGTGCGCTCCGCGGCGGACAGGAAGGTCTCGCGCGAGTTCCGTGTGGTGTGCGACAGCTTCAACGAGATGCCCTATTACCTCGAGGTGGACAAGGCGAACCAGGTCGTGCGCGTCTATGAGCGCGGCGACGGCTCCTATACCAAACTGATTCGCCGCATGATCTGCTCCAGCGGCGCGGCGGGAACGCACTTTGAAAACGGCATGTACCGCATGCATGGCGCGCGCTACCACTGGTGCTCCGCCGGCCACGACAGCATCTACATGCAGTACGCCACCCGCATCCGCGGCTCCTACATGTTCCACGGCGTGCCCACGATCGGCGCGGCGGGAAACCGCGTCAAGAACAGCTGGTACCAGAAGCTGGGTCACCGCGACTCGGGCGGCTGCATCCGCCTGCTGGCCGCCGACGCCAAGTGGATCTACGAGAACGTGCCCTCCGGCGCGGTGGTGCTGGTTCTGCAGGGCGTGCGCGCCGAGAGCGAATACGGCGCGGTTTCCGCCCCCGCCAGCCGCCAGACTGGCGCCTTCATCTGGGATCCAACCGACGACAACCCGGACAACCCGTACTACGATTCCACCTACTCCTCCCTCGTCAGGTAACCGCAAAAGCGCTCCGGAGGCCCGAACGGCCTTCGGAGCGCTTTCATATGCGCGGCTCTGCGCATCAGAACACCCAGGAAAAGTGTACCGGCTCAAGCAGCGTATCATAGGTATCGGTGTCGAAATAGTACAGGCTACCTTCGATGTCCTGCACGTCCTCGGCCTTTTCGATTTCCGCGTCAGTCACCGCGTCGTAGAACTCGAAGATCTCCTTGGCCTTCTTTTTCGCGGGGACGGAAATTGAATCGTCGCTGATCGACCAGCCGTTGCAGGAAAGGTTTTCCAGGCTGACCATCAGGTTGTGTTCCGTCATGTTCTCAACGATCACGCGCAGGGTCAGATTGTCGTACTCGTTGATCTCGGGCGCGCCCACCAGTATGAGCCGCACGCTCTCGTCCTCATAGAGCACCGTGCCATCCACCGCGCTCGGATGGAACTTCACCAGCGCGAGGCGCGCGTCGTCAATCAAGGCAACGAGCTGCTCCTCCGTCATCGCGCTCAGGTCGATGCCCTCCGCATAGACCACAGCGCCGCAAACCAGCATCACAGCCACCAGAACCAACGAAACCAGCTTTTTCATGTGTAATCTCCTCTCTGATGTGGATAAAGAAGTATTCGGCAGCGCAGTCGCCTTTTCCTGCCGCACGCGCGTTTTTTCTTTACATTTATATATAAACAAAGTGCCCAGGAAACCAAGGCGGATTCCCCGGGCGCATCTTTGTATTCAGTTTACTTTTCCTCGGACAGCGAGGGCGCGAACGGCTTCTGATTCACCGTGTCGCTCATGGTCAGCCGGCCGTAGCTGAAGCTGGTCTTGAGGGTGTCGGTGTTGTTCATCATGTAGAGCATGAGCTCATCGAACATGGTGTTGCACTCCTCGAGCGTCTCCTCCTGCAGCGCGACCGTCCAGTCGGTGATGAACTGGGCCGCTTCCGCGGGATCGGCGGCGTACTTTTCCTTGAGCTGCTCATAGATCGCCGGATAGGATTCGATCAGGCTCAGCTCCTTCTCGTGCCAGTACTCGCGCACGCCCGCGCCGTAGTTGACGCGATCCTGCTCGGCCAGGCTGCACAGGCGCTGGAAGCACACGGAGGCCATGTCGGTGTTGTAGGTGATTTCGTCCTGCTCCGGATCGTAGGCATAGGCGTCGGCGGTCGCGGTGATCAGCGAGGACACGGGCAGGTAGACCGAGTGCTCGGCGTTGGCCATGGACTGCCAGCTGACGCAGGCGATTTCCGCGGGCACGTCGCTGAAGATCTCGATCGCGTGGCTCATGGCCTGCGTCTCGGTGCCGATGACGCGCTGATCGACGCGGCCGGTCTCGTCGGGCGACCACTGGGTGCCCTCAAAGCGGTTGCGGAAGACCTCGAACACGTCCTCCAGGCCCACCTTCTCGTCGGGCGCGTAGAACAGCGGATAGTTGGTGTAGGTGTCGTACTCGCCGGCCGTCGAGGGCGCGAGCAGCTTGTGACCCATCCAGGTGCGGCGGTTGGCGTAGTTGGCCAGGCGGCCGGTTCCGGAATAGGTGTTGAAGATGTTCATCGTCTTGCCGTCCTCCTCATAGACCGCCAGCCCGGCTTCCTCAGCCGCGGTGAACAGTCCCTCGGAGTACATCACGTCGTCGCTCTCGGGGTCGATGGTCTGAATCATGAACTCGTTGCCGAAGACCGCGACCGCGTCCTCAGGCATCTTCACCGCGCACCACTGGCGTCCGGTATAGGTCTCCATGTACCAGGCCTCGTTCTGGTCGGCAATCATGATGATGTTCTGTTCGCAGTTGCCGTTCTGCTCGATCGCCCTGGCCACCACCTCGACGCCTTCGCGAGCCGTCGCGGCGCAGGAGGCGATCAGGTCGGTCACGACTGCCTCGGTCAGGCCGGTGTCCCAGTTCATCGGGTCGGCCTCGTACCAGGCGTCCTGGACATAGGCCGTCACCGTGGCCGTCACCGCCACGCCCATCTCGTTCGTGGCCGCGGAGGCGTAGCCGCCGCCCGCGCAGGCCGCGAACGGGGTGGAGGTGTACTTGTAGGTCGTGTCGGGCAGGTCATAGGAGAAGCCGGTGTAGCCGCCGGTCAGCTTGCGGCCGGGGGTGTTCTCCACGCGAGGCACGACGACCTCCAGCGTGGGGGTCAGACAGGGATGCGTGTCGACGGTGCGCGCAATGATGGTCGCGCCGTCCTCGCTGACCTGTTTGCCGACGTACAGGCCCGTACAGGCCAGCGCGCTCGTGGAGGACAGCAGCAGTCCCAGGGCAAGCAGCATGACAAGGAATTTCTTCATGGTTTATTCCCCTTTCTTTCTGCGGCCGAATAATCATTCGGCACATGTCGTATGATAAAAGCGCCCGCTACTTTTTTAAGCGCCTTTATGGCTGCAAATTATAGCGCGGCGCCGCCCGATCTGTCAAGCGTTTTGAGGCAACTCGCATCGTTCGGCCTCGCGCATCAAAAACGCAAATTATTTCGTAATACGGTTTGTTTACACGTGTATTTCACAGGCATCGCGCAGCTGTTTTTTTCTGCGCGCCTATTGCAATTTAGCCGCATCAATGTTACAATTTTAAAAAACTTGCGTTCAAAGGAGGACACCTCTATGTCTGCTGCTGTCGAACGACTTCGCCCCTGCGACGCCCCGGAGGCGCTGGACTTCCTCAACATGGTCTTCAGCATGGCGCGCGTGCCGCATGACTTTTCCCAAATGCTGCCCAAGATGTGGGAAAACGACGGGGAAAGCATGACCCGTCACTTTGCCATCCGCGAGGACGGCCGCATCCGCGCGCTGGTGGGCACCTATCCGCTGCCGGTCACCATCGCCGGCGAAAGGCTGGTCTTCTCCACCATGGGCAACGTCGCCACTCACCCGCACGCGGGCGGCAAGGGCTACATGAACCGGCTGGTTCAGACCGCCATGCAGGAGCTGCGCGACATCGGCGTGGACGCGGCCCGGCTGGGCGGCCTTCGCCAGCGCTACGCGCGCTTCGGCTTCGAGCCGGCCGGCATGCAGTATCACTTCAGCCTGACCGAAAACAACGTGGAGCGCTTCTATAAAGGAACCTTCTCCAGTCCCATCGCCTTCGAGCCGCTCCGCCCGGACGACGCCGAATCCGTTGCCTGGGCCAAAGCGCTGCACGAAACGGGCAGGGTCTGGGTGGATCGCCTGCACTGCGCCGGCTTCTACGATTCCCTGACCGCCTGGCGCAATCAGCCCTTCCTCGCCCTGAAGGACGGCGAGCGCGTGGGCTATCTGACCGCCGGCGCGGACAAGACCGGTATCTCCGAGTTCCACGCCCTGTCCGCCGGGCTCGAGGTCGAGCTGCTTTGCGCCTGGCTGAGCCAAAACGCCCTGCATGGCCTGAGCTTCACCGTCGAGCCCTGGCAGACCGAGCTTTCCCGCCTGCTCGAGCCGCTGTGCGAAAGCTGGAGCATCTCCAGTCCCTCTCACTTCTGCATCATGCACTGGGATCGCGTCGTGAACGCCCTGCTGCGGCTCAAGGCCGAAATCGCGCCGCTGCTGCCCGGCGAGGTTCGCCTCGAAATCCAGGGCTGGGGCACGCTCAGACTGTGCGTGGGTGCGGACGGCGCGCACTGCGAGCGAACCGACTCGGCGGCTGACTTCACCTTTACCCACGCGGAGGCCATCCGCCTGCTCTTCGGGCCGCTGCCGGCCGTCTCCGTCTGCGACCTGGGCAGTTCCCACGCCGCGGCGCTGCTTCAGTCCTGGCTGCCCCTGCCGCTGAGCTGGAACACGCTCGACCGCGTGTAGGCGCAGGAGGATTCGCCATGCAGCGCCTGCCCGACCGCACCGTGCATTACCTCCCGCTGGGCCGGGAGGTTTCACTGCCCAACCCGCACATCGGGTTTCAGTCCTTTCAGCGCTTTCGCGGCGACCGGCTGATCCCCGACTCGATCGAGGGCTGGGAAAAGGAATTTCTGCCCGACCGCGCCGACATCCTGCGCACCCCCTGGGAGCCCTTTCCCCACCCTGACCCGCTGATCGCCTACTTCCGCGTGTGCTGGAAGGACTTTGAGCCGAACGAGGGCGAGTATCGCTTCGACCTCATCGAGGGTCTGCTTGCCGAGGCGAGCAGGCAGGGGCAGACCGTCATGCTGCGCCTGATGCCCCACACCACCCGTCCCAATCAGGACGTGCCCGACTGGCTGAAGGCGCGCATTCCCACCCCGGAGCGCCCGGCGGCCGCGCGCGTCAAGGACTCGCCGAACCATCCGGAATTCTTCCGCGCCTTTGCCCGGGCCGTCGAGGCGCTCGGCAGCCGCTTTGACGGCGACGAACGGCTGGAGGCGGTCGATATCGCCCTGTGCGGCGCCTGGGGAGAGGGACACCGGATCGATACCTTCCCGCCGGAGGACATTCAGGCGGTACTGGACGCGTATCTGCGCGCCTTTCCCAAAACCATCCTGCTGGGGCAGATCAACTGCCCGCAGCTCAACCTCGCGGCCAGTGAGCGGCGGCCGGTCGGCTTCCGGTGCGACTGCCTGGGCGACATGAACCACCACATGATCCAGTTCTATCCCCGCGCCATCGCGCAGATGTCCGGGCTGTGGAAACGCGCGCCGGTCGCCTTCGAAAGCGGCTGGACGATGCTCCACTGGCGGGAGAAGGGCTGGGATCTCGACTACATCATCGAGCAGTCGCTCAAGTGGCACGTCAGCTGCTTCAACGCCAAGTCGGGCCGAGTCCCCGCCGAGTGGATGGAAGCCGTCCGGCAGTGGCTCTGCCGCATGGGCTATCGCCTTTCCCCGCGCTTTGTGGACTATCCCTCTCAGGCGCGCCCCGGCGATACGCTCTGTCTGGGCCTGTGGATCGAAAACTCGGGCGTCGCGCCGCTGTACCGCGCCTATCCTATGGTGTTCAGGCTGCTGGGCGCGCGCCGCTGCGTGAGCCTGATCAGCGACGCGTCGGCCTGCGACTGGCTGCCGGGCGACAGCGTGTTCACCTGCTCGGTTCGCCTGCCGGACGACCTGCCGCGCGGCCAGTACCGGCTTCAGTTCGCCCTGTGCCACCCACGGACGCTCCTGCCCGCGGTGTGCTGGGCCAGTCTGGGCACACAGCCCGACGGCTATCTCGAGGCCGGCTCCATCGAAATCACGGAATAGGTCTTCCGAGCCGCTGACGCGGCTCGGGGTACGGGGGAGGGGGCGCTGCGCGCCCCCTCCCCCGTACCC
>CAKUFB010000101.1 GCA_934647145.1 uncultured Clostridia bacterium | reverse complement strand
GCGAGCCACAGCCGCGTCATCCGCTCCGCCTCGTCCTCGCGGCGGGCCAGGTAGGCATGAATCCGGCTCTGCGCCGGGTCGAAGTCGTACCCGGTCAGGTGCGTCTCGCGCCCGTCCGGCAGCGTCGCGCTGATTTCCACCCCGATCAGCGTCTCAAGGCCCGCCTCGTCCGCGGTCTTCTTCAGGCGCGCGCAGCCGGCGATCGTCTCGTGGTCGGTCAACGCCAGCGCGCGATAGCCCATTTCCTTCACGATCTGGCACAGCTCCTCCGGCGTGGCAATGCCGTCCGAGTAGATCGAGTGCAGGTGCAGATTGGCGTATTTTGTCGTTCGGTTCATCGTTCAGTCCTCCTCACATGTTTCAGACGCTCAGCCCTTGACCGCGCCGATCATGATGCCCTTGATGAAAAAGCGCTGCAGGAAGGGATAGACCAGCAGGATGGGCAGCACGGTAATCAGGGTGACGGTCATCTTCACGCCGGTGGGGGTGATGTAGTCCTCGGCGCGGATGACCTCGGAGGACTCGGCCATGAGCTTGGCCAGCGCCTCCGCCTCCTGCAGGTAGTTATACAGCATATACTGCAGCGTCAGCAGCTTCTTGTTCCTGAAGGTATAGATGTGGTTGTCGAACCAGCTGTTCCACTGGCCGACCGCCGAGTAGATGGCGATCGTGGCGATGATGGGCACCGACAGCGGCACGATCAGGCGCAGGATGATCTGGTCGTAGCGCGCCCCGTCCAGCACGGCGCTTTCCTCCAGCGCGGGCGGGAGCGACTCGATATAGGTCTTGACCAGTATGACGTAGTAGGCGCTGACCATGCCGGGCAGCACGTAGGCGGCGAAGCGGTTGAGCAGGCCGTAGGAGCGGAAGACCAGGTAGGTCGGGATCATGCCGCCGGAGACGTACATCGTGACGATCAGGAAGCGATAGAGCACCTTTCTAAAGGGCATTTTCTCCTTGGTGAACAGGTAGCCCAGCACCGTGCAGCAGAACACGGTCGCCGCCGTGCCCACGACGGTGCGCGCCACGCTCATGCCAAAGGCCTGAAACACGCCCTGAAGCGCCAGCACCTTCTTGACGTTGGTCAGGCTGAAGCCGCGCGGCAGGAAGGTCACGGTCTGGTTTTTGAGCACCGCGGGGTCGCTGATCGTGTAGATGAGCACGTACCACAGGGGATAGGCGCACAGGATCAGAAACGCCGCGAAAAAGCTATAGTTGAGCACATTGAACAGCACCCGCGAGGGGGTGATTTTTTTCTTCATTGCCCGCGCCTCCTTACACGATCGACTGGCCGCGCACGCGCCGGGCCAGCAGGTTGGCGACGGCCAGCATGACGACGCTGACGACCGACTTCATGATGCCCACCGCGGTGGCGTAGGAATAGTCGCCCAGCTGCATGCCCATGCGGTAGATGTACAGGTCGAGCACCTCGATCTTGTCGTAGACGATGGCGTTCTTGAAGACATAATACTGCTCATAGCCGGTGTTGACGAAGTTCGAGACCGACAGGATCAGCAGCACGATGAAGGTGGGCAGCAGGCTGGGCAGCGTGATGTGCAGCGCGCTCTGGAAGCGGCCCGCGCCGTCGATCGATGCGGCCTCGTACAGCTCCTGATCCACGCCGGAAATCGCGGCGATGTAGATGATCGAGCTCCAGCCCAGGCCCTTCCACTGGGCAAGCGCCGTCTGAAAGACGTAGACCAGCCTTTCGTTGGTCAAGAGCGAACTGGGGGCGGAGAGCAGGCCGAGCTTCGTATAGAGCAGGTTGTTCACCACGCCCTCGCTTGAGAACATCGCGAAGGCCAGCGAGTAGCAGATGACCCAGCTGACAAAGTGCGGCAGGGTGGTCACGGTCTGGGTCAGCTTGCGGAACCTGGGGAAGGAGATCTCGTTGAGGCAGATCGCGAAGATCATGGGCAGCGGCGAGAGCAGGAACCCGATGCCCGAGAAGATCAGCGTGTTTTTCAGGGCGTTGAGTATGTCCGGGTCGGTCAGCACCATTTTGAAGTACTTCAGCCCCACGAAGGCGCAGTCAAAGAGCGGCTTGCCCGGGCGATACTGAAACAGGGCGTACGCCCAGCCCATCAGCGGGACGTAATTGAGCAGCAGCACGGCCAAAAGGAACGGGAGCGCCATGAAAAGCAGCGCCCACTCCTTCTTGTGTTTTTTCGAAGCCGCGCGCCGGCCGGAGGTGATTTTCTGCATGCCGTCACTGCCTTTCTGTGATATGCTCGGAGGCGGCCATCCGCCCGGAAAGCCGCCTCGCGAACGTCATTGTGATTTACTTGCCGATGATCGGGTCGACCAGGCTGTGCGCCTTCGCCTGCGCCTCGCTGGCCCAGGCCCAGGCCTCGGGTTCGCCCGCCTTCTCAAGGTCAGCGAGCACCTGCTCCTGGATGGCGTTGAACTCTTCCTCGGTCGCGGCCATGACCAGCTTGGGCACGGCGGTGTAGACCACGTCGTTGCACTTGGTCAGGATGCGCAGGATGTCGGTCGGGATGGGCTCGCGGGCGACCGCCACCAGCTGAGAGAAGTTATGGCTGTGGTCGATGATCTTGCCTTCATCAACCAGCTTCTGGCGGGCCTGAGAGGGATAGGACACGCCGTAGTAGTCGGAGTAGTCCTTCATGATGGGCGTCATGGAAGCGGCGCGCATCTCGTCGGTCTCGAACAGGCTCAGCGGATAGCCGTCGGAGTGGGACATGCCGGGCTGCGAAATGCGGATGGGAGTGGTATCGGCCACGCCGGATTTCTTCAGCGCGTCGCCGTTCTCCTGATACATGGCGATGGTCTCGTCGGTCAGCGTGGGCACGCCGTCGACGTAGTTCCAGTGCACGCCCTCGATACCGGAGTAGAGCGCGCGCTCGGCTTCCTCGGTGTGCATGTAGTCGATCCAGGCCAGCGCCGCCTTCCAGTTCTCGCTGGAGGAGGACACGAACACCTGCTGGTCCGGATAGTAGCCGGCCAGGTGGATCTTGTTGCCGAAGAGCATCGCGCCGGTCGCCGGGGCCACGACGTAGCCGTTGGCAGAGCTGTCGAACGTCGTGCCCGCATACTGGCCGGCCTCGATCTTGGCGTCGAGCTCGGCGTTCGTCTGGGTGAAGGAGTCGGGATCGAGCAGTCCCTTGTTGTACAGGGCGTTGGCGAAGCGCATCTCCTGCCAGAAGGTGGAGCGCTCGGTGTCGGTGTAGCCGTTGTAGAGCACGTTGTCGTCCAGACCTTCGTCGTACAGATACCCGGAGAACGTCCACGGGTTCAGCAGGCTCTCGTTGGTCGGGAAGGCGCGCCAGCTGGTCCAGGTGCTAAAGTCGTCGGTATAGCCGAAGGCGTACACCGGCTTGCCGTCGGCAGTCTGCGGGTGCTTCTCGACCATCTGGGCGAGCACGTCGATGTAGGCGGCGTCATTGGGGATGTCGGGCGCGCCGATCTCCTTGAACCACTCCCAGTTGACCGCGTAGCCGCGGATGCTGTTCTGTCCGCCGCCGCGCAGCTCCAGGCCGTAGGTGGTCGGGATGAAGTACAGGCCGTTGTCCTCGCCGCCGGCCAGGCTCTGCATCAGCTCGTTGCGCTGGGCGAACTTCTCGTCCAGCATGTGGGGCGCGTACTCCTCCAGCAGCGGTGCCAGGTTCAGGGCGTAGCCGTTGTCCATGACGGTCTGCACCTGAGTGGCAGAGTAGAAGTACACGATGTCCGGCAGCTCGCCCGAGGCGTACATCAGGTTCAGCTTGTCGTTGTCGTAGCAGTCGTACTCCAGGTTGATGCGATAGCCGTACTTGTCGGCGATCTGATCGAAGACCCACTTGTACACGTCGGTCTCATACCAGGCCACGGGGGTCTTCTGCAGCTCGCGGTAGGACACCAGGGAGAGCGTGACCTCCTCGGGCTCTGCGCTCGCGCTGGCGCAGAAGCAGCCGCACAGCAGGCAGAGGGTCAGCAGCAGGCTCAGGAAACCGGAGACAGTTTTTTTCATGTGAGTTTGTTCCCCTTTCTCGTCTTGTTTTCGGTGCGTTTCGGGTGCGGTTTTCACGACCGTCCGGGCAGGAAGCGCGTGTCCTCCCTTCCGGACGCGGACAGTATGGCACGCCTCGATCAGATCGCCGTCAGCGTCCCATCAAAAGCGCGTCAGATTTCCGTGAACGCCGTTTCCTCAATCCGCCCGATCTGTTTCTATCATACGCACATTTTTCGTTAATTTCAATGCACTTTTCCGGGCAGTTGCTTGCTCGATTCGCGCCGAGTGCGCGGAAAAGTGTGTCATACTTGCACAAATCGTCAGGCATAATTGAACGATGCGCCTTTCTTTGCGTCAGTCCCGCCCGCACGGTTGACAGGCAAAAGCCGGACGCATTATAATGAAAGGAGAACCCGAAGGGAGGGCGAGGGATGTACACCGCCGCAATCGCAGAGGACGAAGCGTTGATTCTGGCCGGCATCACGTCGAGCGTGGACTGGGAAAAGCTGGGGATCTGTGCGCCCGAGTGCTTTTCGGACGGCCTGTCCGCCTGGGCGCACTGCGAGCACGCCATGCCCGATCTGCTGATTACCGACCTGCGCATGCCCGGACTGACCGGCCAGGAGCTGATCGAGCGCGTCAGGCGGCTGTCCCGGCGCACGCGCATCATCGTCGTGACCTGCCTGCAGGACTTTCCCGCGATCCACTGCATCATCGACAAGGATCTGACCAGCTACCTGCTCAAGGCCACCATGGCCGCGGGCGATGTGGAGGAGGCCGTGAAGCGCGCCGTCACGCAGCTTCGGGCGCTGGACGGCACGACCGCGGGCGCGGATTCGGCGGGCGCGCGGCAGGTCATGGACGCGTACATTCGCCTGGGCCGGACGACCGCGCAGGAATTCGGGCGCGCCTTTCCGCAGGTGGGCTCCGCAGTGTTCTGGACGGCGGACGGCGCGTCCCGCGAGGGGATTCTGGCGCGCCTGAACGTGCTGTCCGCCTGGGAGGTCTCGATGGACGACGAGGTGTGCGTCGCCCTGGCGCGGGAGCCGATCGACGCGTCGCTGCTGACCGGATGCCTGGGCGGCCCGGCGAAGGATCTCTCCCCCGCGCCCCGGTTCGCGGCTCACTCGCTGCCGGCTCCGGCCGAAAGCCTGCCCGCGCTTTACCACAAGGCCGGGCTGATCCTGCGCTCGCCCTTCTTCTATCCCCGGTCGTTCTACGACTTCACCGGCGGCGCGCGAACCACGCCCTCGTTCGAGAAGGAGGGCGCGCGGCGGCTCGCGCAGCATCCGCTGACGCAGGCGCTGATTCGGGGCGGAAACCAGGCGCTTGCCGAGTGCCTGCACATACTGGACGTGTCCTACGGGCTGAACGAGCCGCTGTACAAAACGGCGCTTCACCGGCTGTCGGCCTGCCTGGCGCTGCACTTTCCGGGCGCTGTCCTTCCGGAGTCCGCCTGCGCCCCCGAGGCCCTGCGCGCGCTGCTCGCCGCCCTGCCCGAATACGAGATTTCGCCCAGCTACCGCGCCACCATTCAGGAAATCTGCCGCTATATTCAGGAGCGCTTCGCCTTCGACTCGGTGCGCCTGAACGAGCTGGCGGAGCGGTATTCCTTCAGTCAGGGGTATCTGGCGCTGCTGTTTCAGAAGAACACCGGGCTGTCCTTCACCGAATACCTGTCGCTGCTGCGCATGGACGCGGCGGCGCGCATGCTCGCGCAGACCGACCTGCCCATCCGCACGGTGGCCGAGCGCTGCGGCTTTTCCTCCGAGTCCTACTTCACGCGCTACTTTTCGCAGCGCGCGGGTCACAGCCCCAAGGCCTGGCGAAGGGAGATGCGCTCCTCATGAGAAACCGATTCCGTTCCTTCCGCTTCCGCGTGCTGACCATGGTGTGCGCGCTGGTGCTGACGGCCATCCTGCTGCCCTCGTTGATCATCGCCGAGCACACGACCAAGGTCGAGATCCAAAACGACGAGCAGCGCATCGCGGACAGCTTCCGGGTGCTCGAAAGGACGCTCATCAAAATGCTGGGCGAGGCCGTAAACGTGGTGAACACCGTCGCCGCCCAACCCGCGGTGGAGCGCTATGTGCTGGGGCAGGCGCAGACTCCGCTTGAGAAGGTGGAGAGCAAAAAGGCGTTCGACCAGGCGCTGCAAAACGCGTTCTACCTGAGCTCCTGCGTCACGGACATCCTGTTCCTGCACGAAGACCGCACCGTGCAGGGCAGCTCGCTCGACTGGCACTACAGCGCTGAAACCGATTCCTGGAGCCCGTTTCACGAGACCGCCTTCCTGACCGGCGCGCACAGCCGAACCACCAACTGGCGCACCGTGGTGCGGGCGGACTCGCTGCTGCCGAATACGCCCTCCGAGCTGCAGCGGACGGGCTGGCGCATCTGCGCGGCCAACCGGCTCTCCTTTACCTACGCGGGCGCGGCGCCCGTGCGGGGCGTGGTCATGGTCACGGCGATCAACGAGCAGACAGTGCGCGACTGCTTTGCCCACCTCTCCGGCGCGGGCGCGCAGGTCATGGTGCTCTCCGCGGACGGAACCTGCCTGTCCTCCACCCGCGAGGATGCGATCGGTCAGCCCGCCTTTTTCGCGGATCGCCTGCCCGAGCAGAAGAGCGGCAGCTTTTCCTGCGTCCAGGAGAGCGGAACCGAGTATCAGGTATTTTACCGCCGGCTGAACCTCTCCGGATGGGTGCTTGCCCAGTATGTGCCGATGGACGTCTACCTGAGCGCCGGGCGAAGCATGCGGCGTCTCACGCTGTGGATCTGCGCCGCGGCGGCGCTGGTTCTGATCCCGCTGACCGCCCTGTGGAGCCGGAGCATCTGCCGCCCGCTGGAGGACCTGGCCGAGGTGATGCGCCAGGTGCGCGACGGCGAGCTGAACCGGCGGGTCGTCTCCCGCGAGCACGACGCGGAGGAGGTGCGCCTCGTGGCCGAGCAGACCAACCAGATGCTCGCCTCGATCAACGACCTGATCGCGCGCAACGAGGAAAACGAGCGCGCCAAGCATCGCCTGGAAATGCGCACGCTGCAGGCTCAGATCACGCCCCACTTCCTGTTCAACACGCTCACCTCCATCCGCTGGGCCGCCTCGATGTCGGGCAGCGAGCACGTCGCGCGGCTGCTGGAGCTGTTCACGCGGCTGCTGCACCCGATCTTCAGCGACTGGTCGGAGGAGTGGACGCTGCGGCAGGAGCTGGCCTACACCCAGAACTACGTCGACCTGATTCACCTGCGCTTCAACGGTCAGCTGCCCGGCGGCGCGCCCACCGGTGAGGAAAAAATCCGCATCTCGATCGAATGCGCCTGCGAGGACGGAATTCTGCCCCGCTTCACGCTGCAGCCCATCCTCGAAAACTGCTGCGAGCACGCCCAGACCGTCGGACGGACGCTCCAGGTAAGCGTGCGCATCGAGCCGACCGCCGAGGGTCTGCTGTGCACGATTCGCGACGACGGCGCAGGCATGGACGCGGCCACCCTCGAGCGCCTGACCGAAACCCTGCAGTGCGAAACCGAGCCCGCGCGCGGCCCGGACGGCCACCGCCACATCGGCATGTACAACATCCATCGCCGCCTGCTGATGCTCTACGGCGAGGGCAGCGGCCTGTCGATCGACTCCGCGCCCGGCCTGGGCACGACCGTCACCCTCCGCGTCAATCGGGGAGTGTGAGGGCTAAGACCCTTTCCGGGTAAAATAACCCCCGCGCCTGAAGGAATCGCTCCTCCGGGCGCGGGGTTTGCTGTTTTCGGGGATCAGTCGTGCCAGATGGCGGCGGTCAGGCGCTGGGTCGCCGTTTCCAGCGACGCCGCGTCCGTCTTGCCGAACAGATCGTCCATCGGAACCGGCGCGCCGATTTCGATGCGCACGCGGTGAAAATAGCGCAGGGGCGCGGAGATGTGCACGGGCACGATGGGCGTGCGGGTGCGCAGGGCGACCAGCGCCGCGCCGCTTTCCAGCTGACGGTGATCGTCGGCCCTGTAGCGGTGACCCTGGGGGAAGATGCCCAGCACCTCGCCCTCCCTGACCACGCTCATGCACTTGCGGATGGCGGCCAGGTCGGCGCTGCCGCGGTTGACCGGGAACGCCCCCATCTTCTTCACGAACCAGCGCACGACCGGCACCTCGAAGAGCTCCTTTTTGGCCAGAAACACCACCTGCCGCGGCAGCGCGCAGGCCAAAAGGAACGGATCCCAGTCGGAGAGGTGATTGCTGCACAGGACGCAGGCGCCCTCGGCGGGCAGATTTTCGAGTCCGGTGACCTTCATCGGGAAGATCAGGTGAAACAGGCAGATCAGAAATCTGCGAATGCGGGCATAAGCCCGGTTACTTTGCATATGAACCATCCTTTCTATCGGGCAGGCTGAGCCTGCACCCGGTTGCTGCCGCGCATTCTATCGACGAATTCGGGAAGCATAAATTGGACTTCCCGAATTCTGCGGTTTTCCGGGCGCTCCCGGAAAACTTCTGTCGGCACTGCCGACGCGTGGCTGGCTGGGGGAGGCTCCGGCAGGCTGAGCCTGCACCCACTTGCTGCCGCGGGTTCTATCGACGAATTCGGGAAGCATAAATTGGACTTCCCGAATTCTCCGGTTTTCCGGGCGCTCCCAGAAAACTTCTGTCGGCACTGCCGACGCGTGGCTGGCTGGGGGAGACTCCGCTTCGCTTCGCGCTCCCCCAGACCCCCACCGAAGTTTGTCCGGCAGGCTGAGCCTGCACCCGCTTGCTGCCGCCGGTTCTATCACGAATTCGGGAAGCATAAATTGGAC
>CAKUFB010000100.1 GCA_934647145.1 uncultured Clostridia bacterium | reverse complement strand
GCCGCCGTGCGCGCGGTCTACTCGGGCGCGGTGACCTCCTGCCACACGCTGCACACCCGCGTGATCGACTTTGAGAAGGAGCTGGCCAACCCCGACTGCTGGCTGCGCGAGCTGGACATGCTCTCCATCAGCGACTACATCGCCTGCGCCAGTCGCCCGGGCCTGAGTGCCGCGGAGATGGCCGAGGGCATGAAGGGCGAGCGCGAGCTGCTGCGCCGTATCGCCGCGATCTACAAAAAGCCCATTTTGCTGGGCGAAAGCGGCTGCACCTCGTCCGAGGGCGGCGCGATGCACCCGTCCGGCTGGGCGCCCGAGGGAAGATGCGACGGGCAGGAGCAGGCCAACTACCTGTCCGCGCTGCTGACGACCTTCTGGAACGAGCCCTGGTGGTACGGACTGTACTGGTGGAAGTGGGACGAGCAGAACGACCGCCCCGAGATGAAGAGCGACCCGGCGGGCGACAAGGGCTTTACCGTGGCCGGCAAGCCCGCCCAGCGCGTACTGGCCGAGTGGTACGGGCGGGAGGATACGGCAAGGTAAAACAGACTTTGGTCTAAAATGAGTACAGCAAAACAGACTCCGGTCTGAAATGGACGGCTGCCGCGGGCGGCACGGGCGCTTTTGCGAAAACTTCACTTGCAAACCGGCGGGAGTGCGTGTATAATGAAAAAAGCATTGACGAAGAACGTCTGCCGGTTATTCGGACACAGAAAGCGCGCACAGGGCTGAGAGGCGCGTTCCGGGAGCGACAGACGCCGAGCTTCCGAGCGCGCGGGCCCAAGAAGCCCGCCGGGATCGCCCGTTACAGCGAACGAGGTGGGCGCGTCTGCGCCAAGCAAGGTGGTACCGCGAAGCCCGGCTTCGTCCCTGCAAGGGGGGCGGAGCCGTTTTGTTTTCTACTATTATATACGGAGGGATTCCTGCCATGAAGATGAGAAATCTGGTTTCCAAGCGCTACAAGGAGACCCCGGCCGACTGCCAGATCGCCAGCCAGGCGCTGATGATGCGCGGCGGCTACATCAAGCCCGTCGGCAACGGCATTTTCACCCTGTTCCCGATCACCAAGCGCATTACCTCCAAGATCGAGAAGATCCTGCGCGAGGAAATGAACCGCATCGACGGCCAGGAGGTGCTCTTCCCGGTGGCGATGCCCGCGTCGATCTGGAAGCAGAGCGGACGCTACGAGAGCATCGGCAGCGAGCTTTTGCGCTTTACCGACCGCTCGGGCGGCGAGATGGTGCTGGGCATGACCCACGAGGAGGCCGCCGTACACTTCGCCATGGACGTGGCCGATTCCTACACCCAGTATCCCTTCATGATCTATCAGATTCAGACCAAGTTCCGCGACGAGCCCCGCTGCCGGGGCGGCCTGATCCGCGTGCGCGAGTTCACGATGAAGGACGCGTACTCCTTCCACACCTCCCAGGAGGATCTGGAGCGCTACTATAAGATCTGCTACGACGCGTACAACCGCATCTTCTTCCGCGCGGGCGTGGGCGAGGTGGTGGCGGTCAAGTCGGACAGCGGCATGATGGGCGGCAAGGTCTCCCACGAGTACATGCTGCTCACCGACGTGGGCGAGGACACCATCGTGCTGTGCCATGACTGCGACTACCGCGCCAACATGGAGGCCGCGCCGCTGATTACCGAAAACCAGCCCGGCGAGCCGGAGCCCCTGCGCAAGGTGGACACCCCCGCCGAGAAGACCATCGAGGATCTGTGCGAATTCCTGCACATCGATAAAAAGCAGACCTGCAAGGCGGTCGTCTATCAGCGCAACGAGGACGATTCCTACGTGCTGGCCTTCATCCGCGGCGACCTGGAGATCAACGAGACCAAGCTGCGCAACTACCTGAAGGCGGAGATTCATCCCGCGGTGATTACGCCCGAAAGCGGCATCGCCGCCGGCTTCATCGGCCCGATCGAGAACAAGGGCAGGTTCACAATCGTCTTCGACGCGTCGCTCAAGGGCATCGCCAGTCTGGCCACCGGCGCGAACGAGGCGGACAGGCACTACGTCGGCTTCAACATCGAGCGCGACTACGGCGAGGTCGAGTACGTGGACGTGGCCAAGGCGGTCGCGGGCGGTATCTGCCCCTGCTGCGGCAAGCGAAGCGTGTACATCTCCCGCGGCATCGAGGTGGGCAACATCTTCCAGCTGGGCACCAAGTATACCGCCTCGATGGGCATGACCTACGTCGACGCGGACGGCTCGCTCAAGAACCCGATCATGGGCTGCTACGGCATCGGCGTGGGCCGCCTGGCCGCCTCCGTGTGCGAGGCGCACCGCGACGATTACGGCCCGATCTGGCCGATCTCCATCGCGCCCTGGCACGTACATCTGTGCTCGCTGCGCGCCGCCGACGAGCAGGTGGCCGCCGTGTCGCAGAAGATCTACGACGAGCTGACCGCGCGCGGGGTCGAGGTGATCTGGGACGACCGCGAGGTCAGCGCAGGCGTCATGTTCTCCGACGCGGACCTGTTCGGCGTGCCCGTGCGCGTCGTGGTCAGCCCCAAGGGACTCAAGAACGGCACGGTCGAAATCTCCTCGCGCGACAAGTCGCTCATGGAGAAAAAGCCGGTCGACGAGGTGGTCGATTTCGTGCACCAGTACGTCGTGGACGAGCTGGCCAGGCTGGACTGCAGGCTCTAGGATACGATCGAGAGGCGGCCTTTCTGAGAAAGGCCCCTCTCGAGCTCTCCCGGAAAGCACTATGATCCGCGCAGGCTGAATGGGGGCCGTTATGCTGTTCCCCGAATGAAACGTTGACGGTATCCTCTGGAGGGCAGGCTGAGCCCGCATCCGGTTGCTGCCGGCAGGCTGAGCCTGCACCCGCTTGCTGCCGCCGGTTCTGGCGACGAATCCGGGAACCATAGGTTCAAGTTCCCGGATTCTGCGAATTCCCTCCGAAGGAGCTTCGGAGGGCAGGCTGAGCCTGCACCCACTTGCTGCCGCGGGTTCTATCGACAGCCCTGAGGGCCATAAATTGAAGCCCTCAGGGCTTGCGCTTCGGAACCCCACCGCCTGCTTCGCAGTCACCTCCCCTTTCAGGGGAGGCTTTTTTGTATGCGAAAAACTGCGTGAGAGAAAACGACTGGAAACAATTTGCCGGTCACAGGGAAATAAGGTTGCGGTATTCTAAGTGTTTTCCGGGAGAGGTCTGGGGAGGCGCCTTTTTCAAAAAGGCGGCCTCCCCAGCGTAACCCTGCCGGCACTGTTCATAATTTGTTCACAGACCGTTTAATCCCTTACTGTGTATTTTGTGTTATAATAGTGCGCAGAGAGAAAGGAGAGGACACCCTGACATGATTGAGATTCAAAACGTATCAAAAAAATACGGCAACAAATGGGCCGTAAAGGACGCCTCCTTTACCATTAAGAAGGGCGAGATCCTGGGCTTTCTGGGCCGCAACGGCGCGGGCAAGAGCACGACGATGAACATCGTGACCGGCTACCTGTCGGCCACATCGGGCCGCGTGCTGATCGACGGGCACGACATCCTGGAGGAGCCGCGCGAGGCCAAGCGCCACATCGGCTACCTGCCGGAGATTCCGCCGCTGTACATGGACATGACGGTGGACGAGTACCTGCGGTTCGTGTGCGCGATCAAGGACGTGAAGAAGTCCTACGTCAAGACGCACCTGGACGACATCACCGAGCTCATCCGCATCACCGACGTGCGCTCCCGCCTGATTAAGAACCTGTCCAAGGGCTACAAGCAGCGCGTGGGCATGGCGCAGGCGCTGATTGGCAACCCCGAGGTGGTCATCATGGACGAGCCGACCGTCGGCCTCGACCCCAAGCAGATCATCGAGATCCGAAAGCTCATCAAGGAGCTGGGCGAGGATCACACGGTGGTGCTGTCCAGCCACATCCTGCACGAGGTGGCCGACGTGTGCGAGCGCGTGGTCATCATCAACAACGGCACGATTGTGGCGCAGGACACGCTGGAAAACCTGACCCGCAACATTTCGGACACCTTCCGCTTCCGCCTGCGCGTGGCCGGCCCGGAGCGCGAGGTGTACAAGGCGATTCACGACATCCCCGGCGCGCGCAGCGTCGATCAGATGGGCGTGAAGGAGCCCGGCACCTTCGATTTCCTGGTCGAGTCCGACCGCAACACCGACATCCGCCGTCCGCTGTTCACTACGCTTAGCAAGCTGGGCTATCCCATCCTGATGCTCAGGCCGATGGACATCGAGCTGGAGGATATTTTCCTGCAGCTGACCACTGACAAAGGGGAGGAATAAAGAACATGCTCGCCATTTGGAAACGTGAAGTGCAAAACTACTTCTTGACCCCGATCGGATACGTGTTTATGGGCGTATTCCTGCTGTGCGGAGGCGTGTTCTTCTTCCTGTACAACATCGCGTCCTCCTCCTCCAGCCTGGAAACGCTGTTCGGCAACATGATTTACCTGTTCATGCTGGTCATGCCCATCCTGACCATGCGCCTTCTGAGCGAGGAAAAGCGCACCAAGTCCGACCAGCTGCTGCTGACCTCGCCGCTTTCGATCGGCCAGATCGTCGTGGGCAAGTTCCTGGCCGCCGCGACCGTGCTGTTCGCCACCATGGTGGTCATGCTGATCTACGTGGTGATTATCTGCTGCTACTCGACCCCCTATCCGGGCATGATCGTGAGCAACTACCTGGGCTTCTTCCTGGTGGGCTGCTGCTACGTGTCCATCGGCGTGCTGATGAGCGCGCTGACCGAGAACCAGGTCTCCGCCGCCGTGCTGACCTTCGGCGCGAACCTGCTGCTGCAGATTCTCGAGTCGCTGTCCTCCTCGCTCACCATCCCGACCCTCGGCTTTATCAACCTCAACACCGTGCTGAGCTGGATGTCGCTGTACAAGCGCTACTATGACTTCACCGCCGGCATTCTGAGCTTTGCCAACGTCCTGTATTATGTCTCGTTCTGCTTTGTGATACTGTTCCTGGCGGTGCGAGTGATCGACAAGAGAAGATGGAGTGAGGGTTGATCGCTATGAACAAGCAAGAGAAAAAGAAATTCAGCCTGACGTCCCTGCTGGGACGTTCCAAGATGCGCTACGGCACCTTCACCGCGATTCTGATTGCGGTGGTGCTGGTCGCGGTAATCCTGCTCAACGTGGCTGCGGGCGCGATTGAAAAAAACTGGGCGCTGTCGATCGACCTGACCGCGACCAAGGTGACCGATTTCTCCGACGCGACCTATCAGGTGCTGAAGGACCTCGATCAGGACGTGCGCGTCTACACCATCTTCCGCGACGGCACCTCCAGCAGCACCCGCATTCAGCTGGAGGAGATCGTGAACAAGTACCACGCCCTCAACAAGCACGTCAGGGTGGAGAACATTAACCCCGAGACCAACCCCACCCTGATCACCAAGTACGCGGGCACCTCGAACGTGTCCGAGGGCTCGCTGATCGTGACCAACGCGGACGAAACCCGCGTCAAGTACGTGCCCTACGCCGATCTGTACTCCTCCTACACCAGCTACTTCACCAACACGACCCAGCAGGTGTTCGTGGCCGAAAACCGCCTGACCAGCGCGCTGCTGTACGTGAGCAGCGAGAGCACGCCCCGCGTGTTCTTCCTGACCGGGCATGACGAGCTGGACTCCACCAAGTACTGCACCGTCTTCGCCGACCAGATGAAGAACGAGAACTACGACGTGGCCACGCTGGACATGACCGCGACCGACGTCGAGCTGGAGGCGGGCGACACGATGATCGTCATCGACCCCAGGCGCGACCTGACCGACGAGCAGTATGAGACCATCCGCGCCTGGATGGACAAGGGCGGCCGGCTGCTCTTCAGCCTGAGCTACGACGTGGACAAGACCCCCCTGGTCAACTTCATGAAGCTGCTGGCCTATTACGGCCTGTCCTATGAGGACGGCCAGGTGATCGAGGCCGAGTCCGCTTCCTCCAACTGGACCAGCGCCACCTACATGCTGGTGCCCAACATGGACGCCGAGCACGAGGTCACCGCCCAGCTGGTGACCGACAAGAAGTACCTGTGCATGCCCAACTGCCGCCCGATCGCGCCGGTTGAGATGCCTGAAAGCGGCATGACCTACACCAACATCCTGACCTCCTCCAGCAAGGCCACCGTGCAAAGCGGCGACGAGGTCAGCCTGCCCGGCGCCAAGATCCTGGCGCAGACCGCGTCCAGAACCTACTACGACGAGAAGACCAAGACCTATGATTCGAACAGGGATATTCGCATCGCCCTTCTGAGCAACTACTACACCATGGCGGATACCAGCCTGCTCAACTACAGCTACAACATGGACTTCACCATGTCCCTGATGAACTGGCTGGTCAACCGCAATGTGTCTGTGTCGGTCTACTCCAAGACCATCGCCGACACCACCCTGCGCATTCCGGACAGCGCGACGGCCTGGACGCTGGCGGCCATCGTCGTCATCGCCATCCCGCTCATCTTCCTGATCGCGGGCGTCGTGGTCTGGGTGAAGAGGAGGCGTCTGTAATGGAGAATAACGACAACAAAAAGCGCCTGTCGAACCTGCAGAGCGCCGAGGAGCTGCGCGGCAAAAAGAGCGGCTCCACGAGCGGCAAGGGCGGCAAGAAGAAGCTTTGGCTGTCGGTGATCCTCCTGGCGGTTGTGCTGGCTGCGGCCTTCGGCGCGTACTACCTCTCGGGGCAGATCAAGCCCGAGCGGCAGGAGGCTGAGGCCACGAAGGCTCCGGACAACACCGTCAAGGTGGTCTCCCGCGACATGGCCGACGTGGATCGCCTGACCGTGCAAAAGCGCGGCGAGGAAGCCTATACCCTGATCTACACCAAGAACCGCACACCGGACGAGCTCAAGGCGCTCATCGCCGAGAACACGCCCGAGGGCGAAACCCCCGTTTCCGCCGACTCGGTGGGCAGCGGCATTCTGGCGGGCAACAGCGCCTACCCGATGAACGACTCGACCGTCTCCAGCATCCTGAGCTACGCGGCCAACATGACCGCCTCCAGCCTGGTGGAGTCGAACGCGCAGGATCTGGCCAAGTACGGCCTGACCGATCCGGCGATCAAGGTCACGATGACCTACCTGGACGGCACGAGCGAAACCTGGCGCTACGGCGACCCGGTGCCCGCCTCGACCGGCTACTACATGGCGCTTGAAGGCGGCAGGGATGTGTACCACATCTACTCCCGCCCGGTCGAGCTGTTCAGCAAGAGCCGCCTTGACCTGCATGTGGTCAGCTTCGCGGCGCCCTTCTCCGCGAATACCGAGATTCAGGACTTTGTGATTACCCCCGCCCAGGGCGACCCCGTCGAGGTGCGCTACCTGACCGAGGGCGAAAGCACGGTCTCCATCTCCTCGCTGGTGATGGTGCAGCCCTTCCGCTACGACGTGAACAGCGAGCGCGTGACCGAGATCATGGACGGCATCCTGGCGCTCGCGATCAAGTCCTACGCGGGCGAGGTGTCCGAGCTGCCCGAGGCGGGCCTCGACGCGCCCCGCTACACGATTTACGCCACCGACAACGCCGACAAGTCCCTCACCTTTAAGGTAGGCGCGTACTGCGGCAGCGACCAGGTCTACGTGCAGATCGACGACACGAACGCCGTCTACCTGGCCGACGCCTCCACGCTGGCCTTCCTGGACAACGTGAAGCCCGGCTACCTGGTCGACCAGTTCAGCAACCTCGTGTACATCATCCGCGTCGAGGGCGTGGAAATCACCTCGAAGGACGCGAAGTACACCCTGGGCATCACCCGCGAGCCGGTGCTCGACGCCGACGGCAAGCAGAAGACCGCCAAGAACGGCCAGCCGGAAACCAGCGATACCTACTTCTTCGACGGCGAGGAAATCGCTGAGGACGACTTCAAGGCGCTCTATCAGACCATCATCGGCATGCAGGTCAGCAAGCTGAACGACGATTACTACTACGACGGCGACGTGGCGCTGACCGTGCACTACACGCTCAACACCGAGCCGAACGAGTTTACCGTGGAGTACCTCGAGTACAACTCCGACTACTACGCGGTTCGCCGCAACGGCGTGAGCCTGTTCCTCATCAAGCGCAACAAGGTCGACAACATGATCGACGCGCTCAAGGCCTTCGCCGAAAAGTAAGTCGGCAGGGAACGTTCGAGAGGCGGCTTTTCTGACCGGGCAGGGCCCGGCTCCCCTTGCTGCCGGCAGGCTGAGCCTGCACCCACCTGCTGCCGCGCATCCTGACACGACCCTGAGGGCCATAAATTGGAGCCCTCAGGGTCTTCGTTTTGGAACCCCACCGCCCGCGCTGCGGGCGACTTCCCTTTCAGAGGAGGCAGGCTGAGCCTGCATGCGGTGCTGCCGCCGGGTCGGCAGTGCCGACAGCCCTTTGCTGCCGCCGGTTCAGGCGACGACTGTCGGCCGCCATAGAGTGAAGCGGCCGAAGTCTTCGAATCCGCGCTGCGGATTGATGGTCGGCGCGACCAAGGCTCTCCTGAAAGGGGAGCTGTCACCGAAGGTGACGGAGGGGTTCGCACGATTCCATGTAATTCTATAACGATAACCCCCAGCTCTGCGCACCTGCGTGGAGCTGGGGGTCCATGTTTTTTTCTGTACCGAGTTTTCTGCCCTGTCAGGAGGAGCAACGCATCTCTCCGCACTTCCCTGCACCACGCCGCATTCGGGGAATCACATGACTATACAGTTTTTTATTTCGCGGATCAAAGTGCTTTCCGGGAGAGCTCGAGAGGGGCCTTTCTCAGAAAGGCCGCCTCTCGATCGTTCCCCCCTTCTTCCCCTGC